>JAAZIW010000114.1 GCA_012800665.1 Rikenellaceae bacterium | reverse complement strand
GGGGCGAAACCGGCAAATATAAAGGCATTTGGTATGCAACCGAGGCCTTCGTACGCAACCAGACTCTCGAGATAATGATTCACAAGGATGCTATTCCGAAGGAAATCAAAACCAAACTCGGAATCAGGTAGTGTCTTTACGCAATCATATTCCTAATGCAATAACTTCCTGCAACCTCCTTTCGGGGGTTGTGGGAATTATTTTTGCCTTAGGCGGGCGCCTCGACATAGCATTTTACCTTATGCTTGCGGCGGGCCTGTTCGACTTCCTGGACGGCTTTGCCGCACGGCTGTTGAACAGTTCATGCAATATAGGCCGCGAGCTTGATTCGCTGGCAGACGTCGTCAGTTTCGGGGTCTTGCCAAGCATAATGCTGTTCGTGCTGGCGCTTTCCGAAATCACTCCCGTTTGGGCTTACAGTCTTGGCGATGCAGCAGCGATGTCTTCGTCAGCAGTGAGCTCTGCAGCAGCGGTGAACTCTGCAGTCGGCAGTTTGTCCGGAGGCGGCACTTTAGATGTTCTTCAAAGCCTTAAAGCAGGTTGGCCTCTAAAGAGCCTTTTATGCCTGCTGCCCCTGCTCCTTGGCTTGTTCAGCGGAATACGCTTAGCAAGGTTCAATGTGGATGAAAGGCAGCATGATTCATTTTTGGGACTCCCAACCCCCTCATCAGCAATAATTTGCGGCTCAATCGCCGCTTATTGTTATTTCCGCCCCGACTCATGGCTTACCGGCCTTTGCGGTAGCTATTGGTTCATTCCGGCTCTTGCGATTCTGCTCAGCGTGCTATTATTGAGCGAAATCCCTTTCTTCTCTTTCAAGTCAGGCTCCTCGCATGCTTGCACTTCCGAAACAGGCCAAGCAAACGCCGGCTCAGCAAACACCGACTCTGCAAGAGCCAGACAGGCAAACGTCGACTCTGCAAGAGCCATCTCGCTCGCAAAAACCACCAACTCCATGAAGCGCACGGCCTTTATTTGCATAAGCATCATCGCCATAATAATTGTTCCCGTACTCGGCTGGCATTGGACGGCAATCCCCCTTCTTATCTTCACCGTTTACGTCCTGAGCAACCTTATCTTCGCTGTTTTCCGCATTTAAAACCGATAGAATGCTTCGGCACGGACAAATCCGCTTATAAATATCTTCCGACATCAGAGCGAAAATTACGCTTGGCCTCCTCTATATCCGGCCGGCACATTATAGCCCCAAAAGCAAGCTGACGAATGGCAGCGGCTATTGATGCGCGAAAATCAAGCCTCATGGCCTGACGGATTTTTTCAACCAGCTCTGCCTTTTCCTCCTTTGACATTGTATCGGGAAGGTCCGAATGCATAAAAAGCCTGCCCGAACTGTCCTCATACACCTGTAATATAGTGCCTTTCATACGCTTGCAATTTTATCATATGCTTGCATTTTTTTATACGCTTTAAATTTTATCATACGCCCGCAATCTTAAAATTCAGATTGCCTCCAAAGTGTTTTTTGAAATTCTCACAGCTCTGCTGCAATTCATCAACCGTATTCTCGAACATGCTCATGCTCAATTCCGGCCTCTTGCAGGAAGAGACATCTGCAAGACCAAGCAACTGTATAGCAAACATCCACTTCCGTACTTTAGCCAAGTCCTGTTCGAACATCAGCGTTACAAACACACGCTGGTACAGATTAAGACCTTTCAGCGCATCATAATCGCTGCTGAATACCGGCTTTCCGGTCCCATCGATTGTTACATCTATGATTTTTCTCATAAGCGCTTCCCTTTTCGCTTTATTAAACAATTTCTCAAAGAATCGAGCTTCGGCGGCGACGTCGAGAAATGCGGGAACATCAAAAAAAGCCCGTCACCACCGAAGTTCTTTTCTGTCGGAAGCAAAGGTGACAAGCGCTTTTGTGGTTTGCAATAGGGTAAAATCAAAAGGCGCTATTTTAAATGTTTTTTAACTTCGCCTCTCTCTTGCCTGTTCCTTCTCAGCCCTCATTTTCGCTTCATGGTAAAGCATTTTCGGCCCTTTCTGCTCAAGCCCCCGCCAAAAAAACGTGGGGCTACGACGTTTTAGGCCCTTTTTGCTTAAACATGAAGCCAAACGATAGACAACCAAAACCAGGGTAAAGCGTTTTCGGCCCTTTTCGTCATACCCCTCTCCCGCCATCGTCACAAGCCCTCTTTTCAGCTTCATGGTAAAGCATTTTCGGCCCTTTTCGTTCAAGCCCCCGCCAAAAAACGTGGGGCTACGACGTTTAAGGCCTTTTTCGTCATACCATGAAAGACAACCAAAACCAGGGTAAAGCATTTTCGGCCCTTTTTGCTTAAACATGATAGCAAAACGATAGTCAACCAAACTTAGCGATACGTCCGTTCGTGCATTTTGGCGGCCGGCAATATACAGCTAACAACAATGCTACAAACCTCTACCCAAAAAACAACAAAAAGGATGACCTTTTTTATGGGCCATCCTCTAATTAATGATATTTTGCTTGAAAATTATTTGCTGATAACGCGAACCATTTCCAGGAGTTTATTGCTGTAACCCCACTCGTTGTCGTACCATGCGCAGAGCTTTACAAAAGTATCATCCAGCATGATGCCTGCCTTTGCATCAAAAACGCAAGTGCGGGCCTCACCCACAAAGTCGGTGGAAACAAGAGGCTCTTCGGTATAACCTACAACACCCTTGAGAGCGCCTTCGCTGGCAGCCTTCATGGCCTTGCAGATTTCGTCATAAGTGGTGGGAGTGTTAAGTTCGCAGGTAAGGTCTACGAAAGAAACGTCGGAAGTGGGAACACGGAGGCTCATACCGGTAAGTTTACCATTGAGTTCGGGAATAACCTTTCCTACAGCCTTGGCGGCGCCTGTGCTGGAAGGAATGATATTCTCCAGAATACCGCGACCGCCGCGCCAATCCTTCTGAGAGGGGCCGTCAACGGTCTTTTGAGTGGCGGTAGTAGCATGAACGGTGGTCATGAGGCCACGCTTGATGCCGAACTTGTCGTTAATAACCTTTGCAAGAGGAGCAAGGCAGTTTGTGGTGCAGGAAGCGTTGCTTATAATTTTTTGACCGGCATAAGTGCTGTCGTTAACGCCAAACACGAACATAGGAGTGGCATCCTTTGAGGGAGCGCTCAAGATAACCTTCTTTGCTCCGGCCTTAAGGTGTGCAGAAGCAAGTTCTTCTGTAAGATAGAATCCTGTGGATTCTACAACTACATCTACTCCGAGTGCGCCCCAAGTAATGTTGGATGCATCTCTTTCTGAAAACACCTGAATTTTATGGCCGTCAACAATCAAAAAGTTGCCTTCTGCCTTTACATCGTGCTTGAATTGTCCGTGTACAGAATCGTATTTGAGCATATATGCCAAATATTCGGGCTCAAGAAGATCGTTAATGCCTACAACCTGAATGTCTTTGCCAAAGTTATCTACAGCAGAACGAAAAACCATACGTCCGATGCGACCGAATCCGTTAATACCAATTTTAATCATAATTGACTTAAGTCTTTAAATGTGAAACAAATTTTTAACTCGCAAAATTAGAAAAAAATTCGCTGAAAATCAATATATTTGCAAAAATTAAGGATGAAGGGAGAAATGAAAATATTACTTACAAACGATGATGGTTATACAGCCAAGGGGATACGCACTTTGGCTGAAATTTTACGCCCCTACGGCGAACTTACCATAGTTGCCCCCAAATACCACCAAAGCGGTATGAGCATGGCAGTAAACCTCAGCTACAAGCCAATGGCGGTTAAAAAAATCAGCGAAAAGCCGGGCGAGCGCATTTATTATCTTGATGCCACTCCGAGCAGCTGTGTAAAATTCGGCATAGACAATATTTTTATAGACGAAAAACCGGATGTGGTGGTCAGCGGCATCAATCATGGACTCAACGCTGGCATGTGTGCTCCATATTCAGGAACAGTGGGAGCGGCAAGCGAAGCCGCCCTTGCCAGAGTTCCATCCATCGCTGTTTCTTTGGACGATTTTGATTTCGATGCCGACTTCAGCGCAATAGAAGAGCTTTTCCCCGCCATATTCGAACAGCTTTTTGAGCTTGCCAAAAACAGACATTTCGGCCTGCTCTATAATGTCAACTTTCCCAAACTGCCCGCATCGGAAATCAAAGGCATAAGAGCAACACGTTTGGGAAGAATGCATTGGGAAAGGGAATTTCAGCCGTATGACCCTGATATTTATAAAAAATTGGGACTGAGACCCTTGGAAGATTTGGGCATAACCTGGCTCCCTGATCCTGAAGAAGGCGAAGAAGTTTATTTCATGACCGGAGATATGATTACCGACCATGACTCCCCCGTGGAATCCGACCATCTGTTGGTTAGACAAGGCTATATCACAGTTACCCCTCAAAACCTGGATAATACCGACCTTACCGAATTCCGGCGTCTGCAAGAACTCCAATTCGACCGCGATTTATGAAATATTATCTTATAGCAGGCGAAGCCTCCGGCGACCTTCACGGAAGCAATCTCATGAAAGGACTCTTTGCTGAAGACAGCAAAGCTGAAATCCGATTCTGGGGCGGTCCCTTCATGGAAGAAGTCGGAGGAGAGAAAGTCCGCGACTATAAAGATACTGCCGTAATGGGTTTTACCGATGTAATCAAGAGTCTTGGTAAAATCTCCAAAAATCTGAAATACTGCAAGGAGGATATTTTAGCCTGGGGCCCGGATGTGGTAATCCTCATAGATTATCCCGGCTTCAATATGAAAATCGCAGAATTCTGCCATACAAAAGGCATACGCGTCTTCTATTACATCGCCCCTAAAACCTGGGCAAGCCGCGAGGGGCGCAACCGCAAACTCAAAGCCTGGGTAGACTGTCTTTTCATTGTCTTCCCCTTCGAAATCCCCTATTTCACCGAAAAAGGCATTCCCTTCATCTATAAAGGCAACCCGCTCGTGGATGCAATAGATGAGCATGCCTACGAAAGGCCAATAAAAGAGAGCTATTTTGCAATTCTTCCGGGCTCGCGCAAAGGGGAAATCTCCCACACCATGCCGAATGCCATGAAAATGGCGGATAAGCTCCATAAACTGCCGCAATACTCCAATCATCAATTCCTTATAGCGGGAGCCCCAAGACGTTCCGAGCTCGATTATGCCCCATATCTAAAAGGGAGAAGCTATGTAAAAGTACTTTTCGGAAGAACTTACGACATACTTAAATACGCCGATGCCGCCCTCGTGAACAGCGGTACCGCCTCGCTTGAGGCCGCCCTCATAGGCACTCCCCAAGTGGTATGCTGGAGCACTCAATTCATAACGGCTTTTCTTGCAAAATATCTATTGCGTGTGCTGGACCATATAAAATACATATCCCTCGGCAATCTCATTTTGGATAGAATGGCCTTTAAAGAACTCATTCAGTACGATTACACCGCCGAGGCCGTCACAAAAGAAATGCGCCGTCTTGTGGAAGACAGCGCATATAGAAGCAAGATGCTGGAAGATTATTCCGAAATCCGCAGCCGTTTAGGCGGAACAGGAGCCTCTAAGGCTGTTGCAAAGGCAATGATAAAAGAGCTCAGAAGCACTAACAGCAGAGGTTGAAATCAAAGCTTGGACGAAATAACATCCATACGCTCTGTATATATTTTGCGCAAGCGGTCCACGGCATCGCTGAAAGTCATATTTTCATCTCCATTTATTATTTTTCCGCCGTTTTGAGAAGCATCCTCAGCAGGATTCCACATGGCAAAATTCAGAGCCGCAGATTTGGTTAATTTTGCCTTTAAATCATCAATAAACTGAGTCTGCTGCCTGAATACGGGCAAGAGTTCATTCCAACGGGCAGAGAGCTTGCTGCGGAACCATGGATCATCGTTCAGGCGCGCATACCACACTGCGTCCCAACATACCAGACCGGTTTTTGCCTGCGGGGAAGTCGAATAAGAAAGTCCTCCCCAATCGAAATCCCACACCGGACCCGCAGTCCATTTGCCTCCGGAATCCACATAAGAATATACGCTCCCTGGATTATTGAGTTCGTGATTGCCCATAAGTTCATAGACTATCCAATAATCCACGAACGAATCCATATCCATATGAGCCCTGTATCCGTTCACCGGATCATCAAAACCGCTTCCATAAAGGACAGTTAAAATATTATGGATATACGATTTGGCCGCATCAAAGCCCTCTTGCGTAAGGTCATCATCATCAGGAAACTTTACAGAGAAGGGAATATTGCCGGAGCTCTGCCAACTGCTCTCGAAATATTCTCTCCATTGCCATTCGTTATCATAGTGGAAGTCGCTTTCGAAAAGGAAACTCTGCGGATGGTCCTCATCGATGGCAACCCGGTTTTTATCGACTCTAATCTGTTCGGTAAGAAGATAATTGCCCATATGCTTGCCGTTGAGCATGAGTTCGCAGTAACGGTTTTTGGGAGTCCAACTCAGGGATGTAAGTTCGGAAAGATGGAAGGCGAGAGCATTGCGCATAAGGGTTCTATCCATGAAATTGGCCAAAAGTATCCAGCGCTTGTGCTTTGGCATACCCAATACTTCGGTTCTGCTTTCGAACTTGAAAGTGTAAGGCTTCTTGGGCCAGATCCATGTGGTATTTCCTCTGCCCCTTATAGATATCGGGGTTTCCTTGAGATCGGAATATTCATCAAGCCCGCTTATGCTTATTGTCGCCGTTACCCAATCTTCCTTGGAATTGATGGGCGCCCCTTCCTTGGTGTTTATATAAACTATAGGAAGGCCTGTATAAACAGGATAGGATGAGGCTGAGGAAGATTTTACTATAAT
>JAAZIW010000113.1 GCA_012800665.1 Rikenellaceae bacterium | reverse complement strand
GTTCAAATAAGGAGGGATGGGCATTTGTCCGCAATACTCCAGGACATTCGAAAAAGCTTCACCTCCTTTCCAACTGAAGCGCACTTCTCCGGTACGTTCATCACGGGAAAGCAGTTCAGCCTTGAGCTCTATCCTGCTCAAAGGGCTGTCATCAGTGCATAAATAGCTTAAAATACCGTTTTTCCAGCGTTTTAGGTTACCTATGACACATTTCCATACACATTTATCGGTAGAGGAGAAGCAAAGGTTATAATCGGCAGGAATCAATGGTTCGAGGCAGAATATTTCGATATATGCGCCACTGTCCTTTTTGAAAATCATACGTGCTGGGACAACTTTAGTATCGTTGAATACCATTATCGAGTCTTCCGGAAGCAATGCAGGCAGTTCGCGAAAGATTTTCTCATCTACCGAGCCGTCGCGATAGATTAATAATTTCGATGCATCCCTCTCAGGAAGAGGATATTTGGCGATCATTTCATCGGGAAGCCGGTAATTATAATCTTCTATATGAATGTTCGGTATCACGCCACAAATGTAATCATAAAATAGCTCACTTTTGTAAACACATTTGTAAATTCGTTGCAAACAAATGTAAATTTACATAAGTTTTGAACACTATTTTGCAAATGTAAATCATTTAGATATAAGTAAATTTTATGCATATTTTTATTTGTGATTAACTTAGTGATTATCAGATAATTTAATAAAAAATATGAAGTTTCATTTTATTCTATGGGAGGATTTGGTGTAAAAAGCCCTGAAACTTCCTATCTGCAATGCTCAAATATATCTATATAACTCATAAATAATCAGATTGTTATATTAAAATTACAATGCATGGCTTCAGCACAAATCAACCACTAATCATCTACTTGTAAACAAATGTTAATAGTAACAATGTTTGTAACTCTCAAATATTCTTGCTACATTTGTAAACAAATTGTAAACATTATGGACAAGCGCCTTCAACAGTTTCTAAGTGCAGAGAATATCTCGCAATCTCTGTTCGCCGACAACATCGGTGTCGCCCGGGCAAGTGTCTCCCATATTCTCTCCGGACGCAACCGCCCCGGCTTCGATTTCATAGAGAGTATGGCAAAATGCTACCCCTCCCTCAATTTAGAGTGGCTTATTACAGGTAAAGGGAGAATGTATAAGACTGATAGTGAAGTAGTTGCGCCAAGATTATGGGATGATGAAGAGTCTTCCGCAATCCCCGCAGATACTGTCATTAAAGAGTACGACTCTCCCACCCCAATCGAAAGAACAACTTCAACTAAAGTAGTACAAAGAACTACAAATCAACGCAATATATCTAAGATAGTTGTTTTTTATGATGACAATACATTTCAAGAACTCAAATAATTGACTACATTTGTCCCTATATTATCCTTCCCGTAAAAATCAAAACCGATATTGAACTTTACCGGCTGAAGGACAGAAAAAAATAAAAATGGTTACAGCATCCATCACAACTATAGGAGACGAAATTCTAATCGGACAGATAGTCGACACCAATTCCTCCATGATTTCCCGTGAGTTGGGAGCTATCGGCGTAAAAGTCAGCGACATGGTATCCATTCCTGATGAACGCAGCCAGATCATCTCCCGACTTTCCGAAGAACTCTCCCGCAATCAAATAGTCATCTCTACGGGAGGCCTCGGCCCCACCAAAGACGATATTACCAAAGATGCTTTGGCTGAGCTCAGCGGCAGCAGCACTTATGTGCGCCATAAGGGTCAGGAAAAGATGGTTTACGACATTCTGCACTCCCGCGGACTGGATGTTCTTGAAATAAACCTTCGTCAGGCCGATGTCCCTGACAGCTGCGAAGTGATAATTAACCGCAGGGGAACCGCTCCCATAATGATATTCCGCTTCCCGGCAGAACGCTTCGGTCATCCTGCAGTGCTCTACGCCATGCCGGGGGTATCTTACGAGACGGAAGCTGCTTTGCCTGAGGTAATTAACGATATTAAGGCGCACTTCCCCGTAAATGACATCTTCCACCGCACCGTGATGGTGTACGGCCTTGCGGAATCGGCGCTGGCAAAACTGATTGAGCCTTGGGAAGATGCCTTGCCAAAGGACATACACTTAGCTTATCTTCCGAGCACGCTCACCGGAGTACGCCTGCGGCTATCCATATATGAAGGAGAGAGAAAGTTCGAGGAAAGCAGGATAGATGAGCAGATAGAATCCCTTAAAGCTTATTTGGGAGATAAGATCTATTCCCTGCAGGACGATACTTTGGAGGCCGTTGTCGGAAGACTGCTTAGAGAATCCGGCTCGAGCCTTGCGGCAGCGGAATCCTGCACCGGCGGAGAGATTGCCCACATGATAACGACGGTTCCCGGAGCAAGCGACTATTTTCTCGGAAGCATAACCTCCTACTCAATCGGCGTGAAAGAAAAACTGCTCGGAGTACCGGCAAGTTTAATAGCGAAAAAAGGCATAGTAAGCAGCGAGGTTGCGGCCGCTATGGCGGAGGGTGTGAGGCGCCTTATCAGGAGCACTTATTCGGTTGCGACAACGGGTTGGGCTGATGCCTATGGAGATGAGCATGAGCCGGCCGGAACAGTATGGGTGGGAGTGAGCGGACCGGGTGGAACAATCACCGAAAAATATAATTTTAAGGATGATAGAAAACGCAATATCGAGCGCTTTTCAGCCTCTGCACTCGACCTCCTTAGACGTTACATTATTAAACAGTTAAAACGTTGATATACAAATAATAAAACAAAAGTGTTTTATCTTGAAACATTTTTGTTATGTAAATATCTGTAAACTATAATGAACTTTTATAACACCTGCAAGTGTCTCATTTTGAGGCGCTTGTAATTTTTATAATGGCTCCTGGTTTCAGACGTTCCAAAAGCAGGCGGATTTTGCTTTCAGGAAGGCTGATGCAGCCGGAAGTCTGCCATTTCGGGGTGTTCCGGCAATGAAGAAAAATAGCGGAACCACGCCCCCATTCGGGAGTTGAAGTGTTATAAGAAATCACTAAAGATAGTTTATATTCGACGGGGTAATCGGCGAGTCGTTCGCTGCGTTTCATGTCTCTTTTTCCGGGCTCGACTTCCACCCGGGAATTATAGTCTTCCCTCTCCCCCGACCAATAAGAATTCGGGGTAATCCGCCGATATGGCAAATGGCATTTTGGATCCTCTTCAAAACCGAAAGCCGACTCTATGGAAAAAGTTCCGACAGGAGTGCAACCATCCCCCTCACACTTGTCGGAAGTAAAGCCGCCGCGTCCGAAACCGCAGTAGCTTTCGAATATCAGGCTTTCTCCTTCATAAAAGCGGAGACGATGTCCGCAAACTTCGATTAATTGCTTTTCCATGATTTATTCTCCAAGCGACACCCATTCTTCCGCAAGGGCATCAAGGTCTTTTTTAAGCTTAAAGTATTCCTTTGTCATTTCCTCTATATCATCCCCCTCTTTCGGGCTTGACAACATAGTCTCTATAGTTTTTATCTTCTTCTCGCGGGCGCTTATCTCTTTCTCCAAAAACTCAATGCGCCGGCTTTTCTTTTTCTCCTCCTTCGACTTCGCCCTCTGCTTTAAATAATCACTCTTAAACGATTGCTGCTGAGGAGTTTCTTCGACAGACTCATCTGAATCCTTCCGCTCAAGCTCGCGCAATGTATCTATCTTTAATCTCCAAAGAAAATCCCTGACTCCGCCCAAATGCTCTTTCACTGCGCCACCGCGGAACTCATAAATTTTGTCTACCAAGCCATCCAGAAAATCGCGGTCGTGCGAAACCAATATCAGACTGCCGTCAAAGGCTTGAAGGGCTTGTTTAAGTATATCTTTGGACTTTATATCCATATGATTGGTGGGTTCGTCCAAAGCCAGCACATTGTGGCTTTGAAGCATCAGCCGCGCCATTCCCAACCTTGCCCGCTCTCCCCCGCTAAGCACGCTCACGCGCTTGTCTATGTCTTCCCCCCTGAACAGGAATTGCGCAAGCAAATCCCTCAGACTTGAGCGCATTTCCGCCGGACAAATCCTCTCGACAGCACTCCAAACCGTATCTTTCGGGCCCAACACATCTTCTTGATTTTGAGCGAAATAACCCAGGTCTACATTATGCCCAACTTTAGATTCACCGGAGAGAGGCTCCAACTCCCCTGCGATTACCCTCATAAGGGTGGTTTTGCCCTCACCGTTGCGGCCTACAAAAGCTACTTTCTCTCCTCTCTTTATTTCCACATTCGCATCCGTGAAAACCACTTTGCCCGGGTATCCTGCTGAAAGCCCGCTGCATTTGTAAACCACATCACCTGTACGGGATGCCGGAGGGAACTTTATCCTAAGGGTGGCGTTGTCGGTTTCATCCACCTCTATGCGTTCCAGCTTGGCAAGCGCCTTAATGCGGCTTTGCACCTGATTGCTCTTGGTTGGTTTGTAGCGGAACGCCCTTATGAAGTCCTCCGTCTTGGCTATCATCCTCTGCTGATTCTCATAGGCGGCCATCTGCTGGGCAAGACGCTCGCTGCGCAACTCCACATATTTGCTATACGGCACTTTATAGTCGTACAAACGTCCGAGCATCAGTTCGATTGTGCGGCTTGTAACTCCATCCAAAAACTTCCTGTCATGGGAAACCACCAAAACGGCCCCTTTATAAGCCTTTAGATAATCTTCGAGCCATTCGATGGACTCTATGTCCAAATGATTGGTAGGTTCGTCTAAAAGCAAAAGAGAGGGCTTTGCGAGCAAAATCTTGGCAAGCTCCACGCGCATGTTCCAGCCCTGAGAGAAAGTATTGCACGGGCGCTCCATCTCATCGGGAAGGAATCCCATGCCCCGGAGTATCTTTTCGGCCTCTCCCGGGCCTGCATCAGGGCAAGAGCCTTTCACCTCCTCAATAACGCTTTTGCGCTTATTATGCCTCATGATTTGAGGGAGATAGCCTATTGTTTGCTCTCTGGACATCTCCACGCGTCCTCCTTCGGGCTTTTCCTCCCCCAGGATAATCTTCATCAGGGTGGTCTTCCCCGAACCGTTTTTCCCTACCAGACCTATTTTTTCTCCAGCGGAAATATGAAAAGAAATCGCATCCAGCAGGGTGTAGCTGCCGAATGCGACGGTAAGATTGTTTATACTGAGCATTATTCCTCCTGGGCGGCCTGCATAATGGCAAGCAGCCTTTCTGGGCAGCGTGTGGGACGGCCTGTTTCTGCCGAAAGAAAGCCCAAAGTCACCACTCCATCGCAACAAAGCTCGCCTTTCTGATTGAAGACCTGCTGCTTGACCACCAGCTTGGCGAGCGGCAGCTTCTCCATTTCGGCAGTTACAGTAAGAAAATCGCCTGCCATAGCGGGACGATGGAAGCGGAGTTCGGCAGATGCCATAGGGAATGTTATTCCATCAGCCTGGCACTGCTCTACAGTATAGCCCCAAGCATCCATCATCTCATTGCGGGCGCATTCAAAATAACGGATATAGTTGCTGTGATGAACTACTCCCATCGGGTCGCATTCGTAATAGCGGACTTTAATTGTAGTTTTAAAACGTATCATTTTTCTAATGCTGTCAAAGATTTTTCAAGAGCCTCTATACGGCTAAGGGCATCGGCTTCTTTTTTACGCTCCCCGGCCACCACTGCTTCAGGAGCATTGGCTACGAAATTGGCGTTGCCGAGCTTTTTGCGGACTCCCTCAAGGAAACCCTTCTGATAGCGGAGCTCGTCCTCCAAACGCTTCTTTTCCTCGTCAGTATCCACAAAATCGCTGAGCGGCACACCGAATTTGAGAGTTCCCACCAAGAATGTGCTTGCCCCTCCTTCTGCCT
>JAAZIW010000112.1 GCA_012800665.1 Rikenellaceae bacterium | reverse complement strand
GGAACTATTGGAGGCAAGCCGGTATTGGGACGTAGCAGTTTTAAGAGAATATGGGCTAAGTAAAAGGTGGTGATAAATTGGCATTTTGGAACAAAATATTTCAACGTGGCAGAAGCAGGGCTGACCCCTTGCCTACCGGCAGAGTTACGGTAGCAGGTATAAACAAAAATTCTATATTGTCTCCTTATCGTTCGAGACAGAGCGATATTTTAAGTAATCTCCGCAATATTCGCGAAGAAGCAGAAGCAATAGATTTTCTCAAAAGAGTAAATCCAGATGTTTCTATGGCGCTTTGGAACTTTTTGAGGCTTTCCAACCAGGGGCATAAAATGCACTTTTACGAGTCAAAAAACAAAGAAAGACGGATGCCAGAAGTTGAATCCATGTGGCAGGAGTTTGCGTCCAGGGTCAATGAAATCTCCAACGCAGGTTTGGATGGTTTGGTAGATATTTTACACCAGATGGCCTTCATGCGTGGGGCGCAGGCCGTTGAAGTGGAAATAAATAAAGCAAGGAACGATATTGTGGATGTACATCCCGTTGTTCCGCAAACAATCCAGTGGGAAATTGAAGAAAGGGACGGCAGAAAGGTCTGGATACCTTATCAGCAACAGATGATGAAAAAGGTCTCTCTGGAAAAGGGAAAGGCAAACTTTTTCTGGGTGCCGACTGACCCAGACCCCGACGACCCCAGGGGGAATTTGATTATGGCGCCGGTGCTGGATGCTATTGACTTCCAGATGCAGATATTGCAGGATTTGGCTGCGGTGCTCCACCACCAAGGATGGCCCCGTAACGATATAAAGTTGCTGATGGAGAGGATAATGCAGGAGATGCCGGCAGAAATACAAGCCAGCCCTACAAAACAAAGGGAGTGGCTTAATGAGCGTTGGCGGGAAATTAAAGATACCATGAACAACTTAGAGCCTGATGATGATTATATACACTGGGACGATGTGGAGATCAATTTGAACCAAGGGGGAAACACAAACAGGAGCCTTGATGTGAGAGCTATCGCCGAGCTTGTTGACACTCAAACATTTAGCGGTGCCAAGCAGATGGCGATTTTTATGAACAGAAATCAGGGGATCACGGAAACTTGGGGGACCGTCCAGTTTATGATCTTTTGCAGTGGGATCGCTTCCGTGCAGAGAGGATCGAAGCGGCTCATCGAGGAAGTTGGCAGGCTTTGGCTGAGGGTAAAAGGTATTCAGGGCGTGCCCTATTTTGAGTACAACAAGGTTGATTGGCAGAGCGAAGAGCAGAAGGTGACTGTCAAGTTAATGTGGCAGGAGTTTTGGGCCATTGCACAGCTTATGGGTTGGGTTGATGCTGATAAGGCTGCTTCCGAATCGGTAGACGTTGAGAAAGCAAAATCCGATACGCCTTCAGAGAATATCAGGGTTTCGTTTAGTGCTGGCGGAAAGCAGGGGGGTGAAGGTGATGGAGATAAAAACGATGGCAAGGGTGGAGTACGGAATGCCGGGAATATATTGCGGTTGTGGAAGTAAAATGGTTTTTGATAAGGCTTGCTTAATATCGGACTGCCAGAATTGCGGTAACAAAATTAGCGAGGAGATGAAAAGAGAGGGGGTGGAATGATGCCAGATTCATTGGCGAGGGAATACGGTGTTCCTACCCAGAGCCAGCTTGAGAAAATAAATGAGCTTGCCA
Source organism: Rikenellaceae bacterium (assembly GCA_012800665.1). Classification (GTDB taxonomy): domain Bacteria; phylum Bacteroidota; class Bacteroidia; order Bacteroidales; family UBA932; genus Cryptobacteroides. The sequence goes on along the minus strand of JAAZIW010000112.1, from coordinate 8,876 downwards.
GAAGGCCTCTTTCAAAAGAAGAGGTTTTTGTTTTTCCTGACAAACTCGTGGGTGACATGATTATACCGGACAGGTATATCCAGATTCACAAATCTTTGCTTAATGTTTTCAAAGAAGATGCTAAAAGAGGCGTGAGCGTTTTGATAGACCATCCCTGGGCAGGGTTTTTTGCCAGACCCAAGGCCGCTATTGGCTATGGTAGAACTTTTGACGCTACCCTGAAAAAGAGCTTGGCGGAAAACGAAGAGTGGGAGTTGCGTGCCGATCACTACATTGTAAGGGGCAAAGAGATAGACGGCATAAATACGGACTACATCATTGCCAGCATAGAGGACGGGACATTTTTCGATACAAGCATCGGTTGGGGTGCAAATACGTTCGAGTGCTCTATTTGCGGAAACGATTACAGGGATTACAGAAAGTGTGAGCATCTCGCCGGACGTGAGTATGACGGCAAGCTTTGTTATATGATAGCCAAGCCGCCGGGGTTTTTGATGGAAAACTCCATTGTGTTTGACGGTGCATATCCCGGGGCCGGTGTGCTTTCCAATGTGGATAATGTTGCTGAAAATGGTGAAATGGCGATTGTTGATAATTTAAAAGGTCTAGACGAGGGCGTAATGCTCTTTCACACTTATAGCGCTAGAAAAGGTAAGTTGCTTACTTTCGCAAGGAGGGGGGATTTGGAGAAGAAGTTGACTGTGCAGGGGATAAATTTTGGCAAAGGTGGTGAAAAAACGGTGTCTGAAAAATATCTCGTTGTTTTAGACGGTGTAGATGTTACTGCGTTTGTGAGCGAAGTACAAAAAGATGATGCTGGAGCAAAAATAACTTTGAGTGAATCTTTATTAAAAGAGTTGCCTACTGTTAAAAATATGTTGAAAGAAAAAGATGATGCTGCTGTATCCGATGTTGCAGTAGAACAGTTTATTTCCAAAGAACAAGTCAAGGAATCGCTTGGCAGGGAAGTTCCGGCAGACGAAGTTTTGAGATTTGCTAAGGAGGGTGATGGTTATCTCCAGGAGTTGCAGAAAGAGGCCAAGGAGTGGGGAATAAGGGCGTATGGCGATGATTACGATGCCGACGCTTGGGAAACAAGGTTTGCCGTTTCCGGTTCTAGAGAACTTAAAAGATTTATCGAAACATTTAAGGTAGAAGCGGAGGCTAATCTTCCTCACGGCAGGCAGAGCGAACTCGGCGCAAATCAAAGTTCGCAAACTGATAGCGATATACCGGATGATGCTTTTAAGGCTTAATGCCCGCGTAGGCGGGTTTTTTAGTGCCCAAAAACATGAAAGGAGTGAAGGAACTTGTCAAGAGGCGGAATTGATTATGAAGGTATTGGTTTCCGTAGTGCAACTTACAAGGCCAGCGACGCTCTGGTGTCTGCGGTGTTGGTGGCCAAGGCGTGGGAAAACGACGGCCGTTCTGCTGTTTTAGATAAAGCAGTTACGATTACCGGTAACGATGAAGCTGGTTTCGGGAACGCCGGCGATCCGTTGCTCGGCAGGATACACCAGTACGAGTTCGACGGATATATGACCGTTCAGGAAGGCGGCTACACCGAGTTTGACGGTGTTTCCGGAAATCTTCCCAATGCAGGTGACTATGTGGTTGTTAACGGCAGCGGTGCTGTAATGCCCTCTGTTGGCGCAATCGGTCCCGCTAGAGCGGTGAGTGTGGATCCGGATAATATCAAAGTAATGGTTCTCATTGCTTAATTTCGTTAGAAAGGAGAGTGGAATAGGTGGGTAAAAATATAGCTGATATCAAGTTAGATCGCAGGTTATACGATCAGGCCCGGGGAGAAAAAGTTACTCTCACTCAGCTTTTAGAGAGAATGGACCCCTCGCCTGAAGGGTCGCCTTTAGATGCTTTTGAGCGTCAGTTGAAAAGATTAGGCATTAAAACGAAGACCATTTATAGACCAAACGGTGATGTTATTTATGCCGATGCTTTGGATGCTTTCTATCGTACCGAAGAAAGCGCGGTGCTGTTTCCCGAATTTATCTCCAGAACGGTAAGGGAAGCTATTGTCCAGGATACGATGTTGCCATATCTTATTGGTCAAAATACGGTTATTAATGGGGATAGCTACAGGTCATATTATGTTGATGATCAGCCATCGAAACAGAAGAAGAGAAGGGTGACCGAGGCTGCCGAGTTGCCGCGTGTATCGATCAAGGGTCGCGAACAGACTGTAAAGATTTACAAGTTTGGGCGTGCGATTGAATCGTCTTACGAGGCACTTCGCAGGATGCAGATCGATATGTTGGCAATTCACGTCAGGCGGATTGCAATGGAAGTAGCGAAGGATAAGGTCGAGGAGATTATTGATGTTATCAAAAACGGTGATGGTAATAATAACGCCGCTCCGGTGTTGAAGATGAAGGCTGATCTTGATGGTGATGCCACGGTCGGATCTCTTTCTACGAAAGGGTTTTTGCTATACCTGATGGAGTTTGAGGAGTTTCCCTGCAATACGTTGGTTGCGGCGAAAGATGCTTTTATTCAGTTAGTGCTGGCCAATATACCGAATTTGTCAACGACCGATTTATTAAAGTTGCTTGCACAGGGAACAACTGTGGGTATTTCGCTTTCTGCACCGCAACTGCCGAGCGGAGATGTCAGGCTGTTCTGGCATAAGGATGTGCCTTCCTTGCAGATTTACGGGGTTAATAGGCAGTATGCCATTGAGCAGGTTACCGAGGCGGGTAGCGATATCTCCGAGAGCGATAAATTCATTACCAGACAGACCAGCGTGCTGACAATATCCGAGAACAACGGCTACAGTAAAGTGTTTAACGAGGCAACCAAGATCCTCAATATTAACGCTTAAAGCGTGGTGGGGTAGATGACTAACCGTGTTTTGACCGAGGACGGATGGCAGAAGAGAGTAAGAAATATTCTCGGCGTTGACGAGGCTTATCTGCCGGACGCGGACATTGAACAGCCGGATATAATCAGTGTGGCAGAGGCTAATGTTATTGCCCTTGTACCGGGCTATGCCGACCTCGACGCGGATAAACGTTTATGGCTTGAATCGGCAACGGTGTGCGAGTGTGCGGCTCTTTTATGTTATTCTATGCCGGCGAGGGTGCCCGTGAGAGAGCAGGGGCCGCACTTTACTCGTGATGTAACCCAGGATTGGGGCATAAGACGCGAAGAGTTAGAAAAAGAACGAAATATTTTGATTGGCAAGATTACTGCAGCATTCGTCGATGTTCCTCATTTTGGCAGGACAAAAGGGTAGGTGACGCTATGGGCTATGCAGCAAGATATTTAAATGCCGTGGGCCAGGATTGTACTGTAGCAAGAAATCCCGATGAATGCTCAAAAGTGAGCATGAAACGGTCAACAAGTGCCATCAGGGACTTTGGTGCCAGGGAATCGCATTGGGAAGGGCTTATTCTTTCCAGTGCAGGGCTTATCAGTGGCGATATTTTTACTGTTGATGGGATTAAATATCTTGTGCAGTCCGCTGCGGCAGATCCCGCCTCCGGCGAAACTTTTTGGCACGCAGTTAAAACTAACGCTACGTTGGTTCATAAAAGGCTGGAAGAAAAAGCTGACAAAGATTATAACCTCATTGGATCTTGGAAGACCATTAATACTGATGTTCCAGCCTTTGGGGAAATTATAACCGCCGAGCTTCGGCAACAAGACACTGGGTTGTTGAAAGATACGAGGTATTACTTCCAAGTGCCGAAGTACGAAGGTGTCAGCATGATTTCGGAGATGGACTGCATTGTGTTTGCGGGTAACAATTACAGGGTTGATGCTGTAAACGATATAGGTATGCCTGGAGTAGTAAGAATCCAGCTTTCTCAGGATGTGAGAGCATAATGGGAATAAGGTTCGATTATGAAAGGTGTATTATAGCGCTTAGGCTGACAATTATGAAAGCATTGAAACAGATGCAGAGGGAATTTATGGATCAGGCGAGATCGGAAAGCATGAGTTCCAAGGCTAGCGCTGAACTGAGCGAGGGGGATTTCGAGTTCCTTGCCGGAGAGATAGCCATATATGTTATCGGCGGCCCCTGGGTGGCGATGAATGAATGGGGAACTGGTAGTTTGTTAGATGTGTCGAACCCTGCTTTTGTTGATTACGTCAGGAGCGGAATGTTTTACCACGAAAGGCTAAAAGCAAACCCAATCTTTTCCAAATTGGGCAGGCCGGCTGGCTCGTACGTGAATATCTTTGGGGAAAGAGTGGTGTCCACGGGGAAGCTTAAAAACCTTAATTTGGAGAAAATGGCGAAAAAGGGTGATTTACCATCTTCGTTTCTGCCAACGCCTCCACGAAAATCCCTGGAAACGGCCGCCAGGTGGATGTCGCAAAAGCGTGCGGTCGAGATACTCCAAGAAGCGATAGATAACTTTCCTTGGGGTACATTTTTTGTTGCATACAGGTAGGTTGCAAGTGCGAAGTAAGGATGTGGTGCCATTGTTTTGATCCTGGAAAAGATATAAATAACATTCACAAAAGGGTTAGGGAAGATGCTACTATCCTTAGTTTGATGGAACTTGTCGGGGCGAGTTCGGATACTGTTGCCAGCCAGATTATCAAGAGAAGCAGATGGGACGATTTGGCGGGGAACGAGAAGCGGATCTGTATTTATTTCAAGCCTTCTATGCCTTCCAGGAACTCTATTATTACAGGAGAATTATTGCAGGTTGATTGCCATGTCCCGGCAAAGGACGACTATGTAGCTTATAAGATACAGGGCAGGATTAAACAAATTCTGCATGGGCATGAGGTGGGTAGCAGGAAGTATTATTTTTACGGTCAATTAGGGGAGTTGCTTACGATGGACGGCTTTTTTTGTGTAGGCAACAGATTTGTATTTTACGCAACGATTTAAGAAAGGAGTGTGGACTGAGTGCAATCTATTATTTACCCGAGGGCAGGTAGGATAGTTTTGAGAAAGTTTTCCGCAAGCGGTGCCCTTTCGGATAATTTTGTTGTTAATAACGGCACAGTTGAAAGCATAGGCGCAAACGTCAATATTGCGACCACCGAACTTGCTGACGGCAACAGTGATTTTCCGATGGGCGTTTATGATACCGGCAAGTCCGGTCAGTTAGTTGTAACGATGTCTAGTTTCCAGCCGGATCTTTACGCTGCCTTGATGGGTTCGGAGCTGGAGACCATAAATGAAGATACCTTGTGGGCGGCTGACCAAGAGATAAGCGTTCCAGAGTCTTCGCCTTTTGTAGTGAAATTAGACCATGCGGTTAAAAGCGGAGGCACGTTTATACTTGTTGACAGGGAAAGCTCTCCCTTTGTGAAAGTTGAATCGTCACCGGCGGAAGGGCAGTTTGCTGTTAGCGGAAATGAAGCTGAGTTTAACAGTGCTAACGCCGGACAAATAGTTTTTGCAACTTATGAATGGACGGCCAGCGATGTTAAAAAGTTGGCGATTCCTACGATTGGCTCTAGGCCTGTAATGCAGGCAATCGTATCTACAGAGGCAACGGATGATGGCGAGGTCAATATTTATGATGCCAATGTTGTTGTTGATAAGTGTAAAGCGACGGGCGATATCAACCAACCTACGCAGAAGAGAGAACCCGAGGGCTGGAGCTTCACTTTGCAAGTGTTGAGACCGAGGCCCAGTTATAACCCCGTTTATTGGAAATATGCACTAAGAAGTCAATAGGAGGTATTTGTAATGGTCGATAAAAAGGAGGCAAAAACGAAGAAGGTCGATGCGCCGCTTCCGACATTGGCAACGATGCTTGGAAGCGGCGAAGATTTTTTTGCCCAAGGAAAGAAATATAGGGTGAATCCCCTCAAATTGAAAGATGTTGATGATTTCCAAAATGACAGTATCAATATTGGTCCACAGATGTTTAGCTTGGTTAATGAGGTTGAGAGGAAAAAGTTGGAGAAGTGGTTTTCTAAGCAAGTTTTCGATGGTAAGGAAGAACTGATGACGCTACAGAAAGCTATGGACGATGATTGGGATTTAAGCGATCTGAGAAGATGTATACAGAAAATGATTGATATATCGGGCTGAAGATAGCCTCTGCCGATGAGGACGAAGAAACGCTCAAACCTGATTGGGCAGAGGCGTTTACTACCTTATTATCGCATACTTCCATGCACTACGATGAGATTGCGGAAAGAACTATTCCGCAGGTAGAGGCGATTTTAGGCAAACTTGGCAAGCATATTGGCCTTAGGCTTGGGGTGCCGTTTAGTTCCGGCGAAGTTGTATCTTCTGAGCCGATAAACAAAAAGGGAAAGGCTCCGAAATTATCGGAGCTTGCTGCTTTTTGTGGTGAGTTCAAAGGTATAGGAAAATAAGGGCGGTGATTTGATGGCAGAAAATGCAGCGCCGAGAGTAATGTCAGTGCTGACAGTCAATTATCAACCTGCGGTTGAAGCTACAAAGCAGTTGATGGGCTTAACGGCGCAACTGGATAGCCAGCTACGTTCTTTGCGAATTACCGCCGCTAACGTCGGCAGAAATATGGAGGTCCAGTTCAACCGACCCATACAAAGCGGGCAGGTTATTCTTGACCGTCACGGGCAGGTGCTCATTGACGTTAGCAAGAAAACTGAAGCTCTTGCCGCGGGTACTCAAAAAGTTGACGATGTTGCCAAAAAACATACCAAAACTGTACAGCAAACCGCACAGGCTTATAGCGTTCTCGGTTCTCAGTGGGATCGCCGTATCTCTTGGTTTGTAGCTGGTGCCGGGTTTTATGGTCTCATTCGTGTTATGCGCCAAGCTATCGACACGTTTAAGCAGATTGAAATGGACATGGTAGTAATTGCCCGGACAATTAATGATGTTACGTTCAATCTCGAAGATATGAGAGATACGTTACAGGATGTTGGTATGCAATACGGTCATACCTGGGATACGGTTTCCGATATTGCTATCAGGTGGACGCAGGCTGGATATGATATGCAGGATACCTTGGAGCAAACCAGGGTTGGATTGCTCGCTTTGAACGTAGCCGAAATGGACGTGAAGATGGCAAGCGAGGGTCTTATTGCTATTATGTCGCAATGGGGTTTTACGGCGGAAGATCTTGAAACTGTTATTGATAAGTTGAATATTACTTCCGATAACTTTGCCGTTACTACCGGCGATTTGGTAGAAGCGCTTGTAAGGTCTTCAGGGGCCGCCAGAGCAGTAAAAATGTCGTTTGATGAAACTCTAGGTATTATTACTGCTACCAGGGTTGCTACGGGAAGGTTGGGCAGAGAAGTCGGTAACGCGGTAAATACCATTTTGTCCTTTATTGTCCGCCAGAAAACAATTAACAAGCTCATGGAGTCCGGCATTGAGGTTTTTGCCGATGCAGCACAAACAAAATTGAGGCCAGCCATAGAATTAATCTCCGATATTGCCGAAAAGTGGGGCGATAAAGCGGAGGAAATGCCGGATCAACTGCTTGAGATAGCAGAGCAGATGGGTCTTATGTCCGAGGAAATGTCAGAAGTGGCAGGGTTGCAGGAAGAATGGACTGATTTACAGAAGATTGATATTGAAACTTCCGCCGCCGGTGTCAGGCGGCGTTCGTATTTTATAGCCCTGTTGCGCAATTTTGCTCAGGTACAGGAAGTTGTTAATAACCTGCAAGGCGTAGAGGGTTATTCCATGCGGCAGAACATTATGACGATGGAGGCGCTGGAGAAAAAACAGGAACAGCTTAATATAGCAATGGAAAGATTTGCGGTAGTTCTTGGTGAATCCGGCCTGATGGAGCAGTTAAAAGGAGTAATTGAGGAAACAACGGAACTCGTTGAGTGGTTCAGCAATTTAGACGATACCGCCAAGACCCTGATTCTTACTTTTGCAGAACTGGCTGTTGCTATGAGGCTATTGGCAACATTAAGCAAGCTAATGGGCGGAGTTAGCATTGCCACGCTTTTATCAGGGTGGGCAGTGCCGTTTACTGCAGGCCAATCGGCAGCCGCAAGGACAGGAATGTCTGCTTTAACCGCTTCGCTTACAACGGCCAGAGGATTGCTTTCCAAGGTTGTTTCGCTTCTTGGCGGGCCCTATGTGGCCGCGACGCTGGCGGCTACTACAGCTATTGTAACGTTTGTGGCAATGGGAAGACGTGCGACAGAAGAGCAAAGGCGGTATTTGGAAACGATCAATGCTGTTGTCGAAGAACAGGAACGACTTGATAATATTATGAATAAATCGGTGGAAGGTTCGACTACCTACAATCTCGCTCTTGAACAAAAACGGGAGTTAATGAAAACCATTAGAGAACGGTATCCTGATTTAATAGAGGATTATGATATAGAAAATAGGATGTGGGTGTTGAACAACGAGCTAATAAAAGAAAACATCGAACTGTACGAAGAAATGGTTGCAAGTAAGAAACCTGAAAAATCGTATTTAGAAAAAATGGAAGAAGAATTGTCATTATGGGAACAGGAATCGGAACAGCTTAAAAATAATGCTACTACCGTAGAATCCTTGTTCAGGAAAAGAGAAAACCTTATCAAAAGCATTGAAGAAGAAGGAACCACCGCCGAGGAAGCGGCAAGAAAGAAGGACAATATCAGGAGAATAGATGAAGCTATTATCCGTATTATCGGAGATTTTGACGATTCTATCGAAACAAGCGCGGATATAACTGAAACTGCTATTGATAATATAATTGAGAAATATCGCCAGAAAGCGCATGAAGCCGAATTGTCATCGAAGAGGGCAATCAAGGCTCATCAGGCGGAATCTATTTTCCTATTTTCTTTGGTGAGTTCGGAAAAGCAGAGGGTGTTGGAGTCTCTCAGAGCAACGAATCAGCAAATAATAGCCCAAGAAAAGTACATTGAGAGCGTTATGGATGCAAAAACAATAACGGAAGCGTATGCCATAACACCACCAGAGAGAGCGG
>JAAZIW010000111.1 GCA_012800665.1 Rikenellaceae bacterium | reverse complement strand
TCCGCTTCCGTCACATACATCAATCGGGAATTTTTTTATTACCGCCACATTGTTGCCGTATGTTTTGGAAAGGTCAAATTCTTCCAATACTGTCTTTCCGTTTATGGCGACATCGAACACCCTTTCAGGTGTTATGTCGCCGGTCAGTATGTCATTTCCAAGATTGTATGGCATAGGCTTGCCTTTAACAGGACCGGCAAGTTCTGCGAAATATAGATAGACATAGTACTTGCCATTGGGAACATCTGCCTTGAAGGCCTCTAATCCCGCCCTTTGTGTTTGGAATACAGGGTCAATGGAAGTACCCAAAATATTTGCCTCAAATGCCGGACGGGCTCCGGAGGAGTATCTAGGACGCATTACTTGTCCCCCGACATATCCCCAGGATCCCGTATGGTATTCTTGTTCCGGAATCCATATCTGTCCGGCATCCCTATCTTCGAAATATCGCTTTGAGCCGAGCATTACATTGATTTCCTTAAATTTAGAGAGATCCTCCGGTATCATGCGAAAATCTACTCGCAGAATATCTGTAACTCCATCGGAGCCGCAAGCCTCCAATATATTTTCTCCATCAGTAAAGGGGACGTCAAAAACAGCAGAGTGTCCTTCCTTCGGTCTGGTTCCAAGGTGTTTTCCGTTCAATTTCAACTCTATCTGAGCGGCTGTGGAGAAGACTTCCACAGGCTGCAAACAAACGCCCTTAGAGGCCTGTCCGCCACGGATTTTCCAGTCAGCTCCCCCTATTCTTATAAACGGTTTTCCGCTCAGCATAGCAGTATAAAACCAGTAACTGTCTTTCGGAATCCTGTCCAATGTAGCAAGGCCTTTGCAGTTTACATGCGGAACGGCAAAGCCTCTGAATTCAGAATAGAAATCATTGAGATTCCATACATTGCTGCCGGCCAGATATTCCTTTTCAAGGATAAGCTGAATATAATGCTTATGGAACATGAGTCCATATTCACAGGTGTAATCAAAGCATTCGGGCGAAAAACTATGAAGTCGCGAATCGGCATCTGCACCGTATTCAGTAAGAATAAGACTCTTTCCGGGGAACATATCACGCAACTTGTCAAGGGTAGGACCCAAGGAATCCAGCCCTCCCGTGTACCAACCGCAATAGAGGTTGAAGCCTAGAATATCCGGAATGTCGGTGATACCGCTCTGTTTATATCTTTCCGGGAAATTGTGGTTGGGTATCATTGTCGGACGCAGGGGATCAGCTCTTTTTATTGCATAGTCAATGCGTGATGCACAATCGTAAAGCCGAGTAAAATAATCTTTTTGGGAGATTTTTCCGGTATTCCACGGAGATTCAATCAAAACCTCATTCATATAGGCCCAGATAATCATTGATGGGTGATTGTAATTTTGATAAACCATTTCCAGAGCCATATTTATGCAATTCTCTGTAAAATCAGGAGAATTGCCAATGCGGTCTATTATTGGAATTTCTACGCATGTAACAATTCCCATTTCATCACAGGTTCCGGATATTATAGGGTCCTGGGGATAATGGGCAATCCGAAGAAAATTACCACCCATTTTCTTGAGCTGGCGCACATCTCGGAGGTGAATTTCATCCGGTACGGCGTTCCCCAAATTCTTATAGTCCTGGTGGCGGTTTGTTCCTATCAGCTTTACATGCCTGCCATTAAGAAAAAAACCTTTATCGGGATCAAAGTTGAAATATCGTATTCCAAAGGCATCAAGCTGTTTGTCTATCACTTTGCCATTTTTATCCAAAAGCCGGGTAATAAGAGAGTATTGTTCCGGTGAATCCAAGTCCCAAAGTACAGGATTGATGATTTTGGTGTGTTGCTCGACCACATAGTCGGATGTGGCGGGTGCAGAGCGGAGAGGATGCTTGAGAGTGGCTATAGCATTGCCTTTCGGGTCGATAATCTGTTGCTCCAAAATCAGCCTTTTGGCTGTATTGTTCAAGGTAAGGTGAGTGACTATCTTTACCTTGGCTGACTCTCTGTCGCATTCGGGAGTTGAAATATACACCCCGCTGCTTGCATAATGGCTTACGCTGATGTGATTTTCAGGAACAAAGATTAAGGATACATCCCTGTAAACTCCGCCGAAGAAGGTAAAATCCGCCCGCATCGGCGGGATGGCTTCATCGTGAGAGTTGGTAAGTTTAATCTTGAATGAATTGCATCCTCTTTTTACCAGTTGGCTGATGTCGAAAACGAATGCAGTATAACCGCCTTTGTGGTTTCCTGCGTGTAAGTCGTTCACATATAAATCCAATTCCTGATTTGCGCCTTCGAATCTGACAAAAAGTCTTTTACCGTCAAGTTCATCATTGATTATAACCGTTTTTTCGTACCAAGCCGTTCCGCGCCAGTATCCTGGTGTATCGTCCTGGCAATCAAGAGCGTTCCAAGTGTGCGGTATGTTCACGGTCTCCGTGATATCCGACCCTTCCTTATGGAATGTCCATCTGCTGTTGATGCTTCTTTCGTAACGGGCAGGGCTTGCTGATGCTGTCGCAATTTGCAAAACACTCAGCAGGATAATAATGATCAATTTCATTCAAAAGAGAGTATTAGTATGGATAAGAAATTCAAAAATAACAAAAAAACTCAATTTATCTTAACCAAAAACCAAAGCGTGTTAGTTTTGCTTAAAATAATTATCTTTATCGTATGAAAAAGATAGCTTTATTTGTATTCGCTCTGGTTCTTTCGGCCGGATGCAACACCGGATGTAAAATAGGAGACAAGAGCCAGGTTCCTGAACTTGATTTCGAAACAGCCAATCGTCAGGCCAAGGCGGAATTTGCTGAAGCCAAGTTTGGGATTTTCATACATTGGGGCATTTACTCCATGTTAGGGCAGGGCGAATGGGCTCTCGAATCGCAGAAGTTGAACGCTTACGAATACAAGAATTTGGCGGCGGGATTCTACCCCTCTAAATTCAATGCGACGGAATGGGTGACCGCCTTCAAGAATGCCGGAGCAAAATACCTCTGTATAACCACCCGCCATCATGATGGCTTTTCTATGTTCAAAACCGCCGCCTCTGACTTCAACATAGTGGATTCCACTCCTTTCAAGCGGGACATCATAAAGGAGCTTGCCGATGAATGCCGCAAGCAGGGTATTAAAATCCATTTCTATTATTCAATTCTGGATTGGACTCGCGAAGATTATTGGCCTCTCGGAAAAACCGGTCATAACGGCCGCCTATTTGTGGATGCTCCCGAAGAGCCGAGTGAAATCACACCCGAATTCTGGCAGCAAAACGCCCTCTGGCAACATTATATCGGCTTTATGAAAGAGCAACTTACAGAATTGCTTACAAATTATGGGGAGGTGGGGGCGATATGGTTTGACGGCCTTTGGGACTGCGAATATCAGCCTTACGGACAGGCGGCCGAAACCTGGGATTTGGATGGAATATACGCTCTTATACATCAGCTTCAGCCGGGCTGCCTTGTGGGCAACAATCATCACTTGCCGACGTTCCCCGGAGAGGACATTCAAATCTTCGAACAGGATTTACCGGGCGAAAACACCACAGGCTTCGCTCCTAATCAAACAATTTCGGACAGTCTTCCCCTCGAAACCTGCCGTACCATGAACAACAGCTGGGGCTACCGTATAAAAGACACTGCTTATAAGAGTTCTGAGGAGTTGATAGAATATATGCGAAAGGTGAACGGAATGGGCGCCAATCTGCTGTTGAATATAGGCCCCCGTCCGGATGGAACTCTTCCGGACGAAGCGCTTGAGCGCCTTGCCGCTATAGGCGAGGCAAATAAGGGAATTGATTAGTCTGACTGAGGAGTTCCTGTATCAGGAGCACTCTGTTCTATGGGAGCTGTGGGGAAAGCAGGCTGTTGTTCTTGAACATTCTCTATATCGCTGCTGATATCCACGCCGCTGGAGCCTGTTTTGCGGATAGTAAAGGATGTTATAATAGAAACAACCATAATGAAAGCAATGAGACCCCAGGTGAATTTTTCCAAAAGGTCTGCTGTTTGACGTACGCCGAAAGTTTGATTTCCGGCAACAAAGTTGCTGGCTAATCCACCACCCTTGCTATTCTGAAGCAGCACAACTAAAATGAGCAGTATGGCTGCGAGAATTATGAGTACAACTAAAATTGTAAATACTGCGTTCATATATAATTATTTTATCTTTTCGATTTGGGCTGCAAAGTAAGCACTTTTTTCCGGATAACGCAAAATTAACTTTGAATAGATTGCGCGCGCCTGCTCATAATAACCTTGTTCGGCGTAAATTTGTGCAAGCGTTTCGGTTGCAAAGTCAGTGAAGTCTTCCTCTAAAATTTCCACATACCCTTCCTCCCGCGCCTGTTTGGCGAAGTGAGAAAATATGCGGTCGGAGTCTTTTTGCACCTTTTCATATTGGTCTTTTGAGAAGTAATCCCCACCCAAAACTATCACCCTGCGTTCTTGCGCAGGTGTGTCATCCACATAGCTCCTAAGCAGTTTTGATACATCCGAGTCGGCAAAATCCAACTTTTTCCCGCTGCTGGCAAGAGCTGCCACAATACTTCTGGAACTTACAAACAGGGCGGCATCTGCATAGCTCTCATCGCTCCATGCCCCCTCCCCAAGCCCGCTCATGCGGCGGCACAGCTCCACACGTGCTCCTCCATACCATGGGTATAGCGAGATAACGCCGTTTAATTCATTCAGATTAAGGGACTTGAGTTCTATGGAGTTTTCTACCATTGTGCTACTGTTGCGTTAAAAATATCTTCTACAAGTTTATCTATAATCTCCTCACAGAGTTGTTGCTCTACCGCATCCAGCGAATTGGTGGAATCATAATCGGCGTAAGCCGAAAAACTCTTTTTATCAAAGTTTTCCTCAGGATATTTACGGTTGACGAAATCGACGCTTACCGTTACCGTAAGCCGGCTTTGTGCAGCCACCTCACTTGCCGTAACTGCCTGAGCCCTTACATCATATCCTGTTATTGTGCCGGTAATCTCCAAATCTCCGTCCATTTCGACCTGCTCTAATCTGGTCATCTGGCGGAATCGTGTACGCATGGCTTCGGAAAGATTGTTCGAGAGCGTGGGATTCACCTTCATGGCCCTGTATTCAAAGGTAGGGAGGGTAATCGAGCGCACGTCCGACTGTATGGATGTACCGGAAAAAGAATAGATTCCGCAAGAGCTGAGAGAAAGTACGGCAAATGCCGTTAGGAGCCACTTTTTCATTTGCTTTTCTTTTTTTGAGCGAGTCTGCGGTAAATCGTGCGTTCCGAAATGCCAAGTTCCTCCGCCGCTTCTTTTATATTGCCGCCGTGCTTTTCCAATGCGCGTTGAATGAGCACGTCATTTGCTTTTTTGATGGAGATGTTTTCAGGTGCCTTCTGCTCCTGCCATTCAGCGTCATCTCTCTGAGCCGGAGCGCTTTGCGGGATTTGCGGGGTTGATGTTGGGGAACTTAGGGTATCCACCTTGGCTTTAAGAATATCAACCTCTTGCTTAAGGTCTACCAAAGCCTTTATGAATACGCGTTTTTCATCCTCGCCGAAAGGTGCGCCGCCACCGGTTGTGGGAGCGGGCATAGGGAGGAGCTCATCGCGCTCGTTGGGGATATAGGGAGCCAGCTTGTCGGCCGAAAGTTCTATGCGGTCCGAAGCGCCCGGCAAGGATTGTGATGATTCCAGCGCTGTTATGGTTTCGGCAACATTTTTAAGTTGCCGCACATTGCCCGGCCAGCGATAAGCTTTTAGAAGAGATATCGCTTCTATTGCAAGGGAGATTTTGCGCAGCTTGTATTTTTCTGCAAAGTCCGATGAGAATTTCCGGAAAAGCAGATATATGTCGTCTTTGCGCTCGCGAAGTGCGGGCATCATTATTTGTACGGCGTTAAGTCTGTAATAAAGATCTTCTCTGAATTTACCCCTTTCCATCGCCGTGCGCAGTTTGATGTTGGTGGCGGTAATCACACGCACATCGGTTTTTTGCACCTTGGATGAGCCGACTTTTATGAATTCTCCGCTTTGCAAAACGCGGAGCAGCATGGACTGAGTTTCTTTTGGGAGTTCGCCTATCTCATCCAAAAACAAAGTGCCCCCGTCCGCCTCTTCAAAATAGCCCTTGCGATCTGCTATGGCACCGGTGAAAGCGCCTTTTTCATGGCCGAAGAGCTCGGCGTTTATAGTCCCTTCGGGAATGGCTCCGCAGTTGACAGCTAAGTATTTGCCCGTTTTCCGCAGGGAGTGCTGATGTATGATTTGGGGAATGACTTCTTTGCCCACGCCGCTTTCGCCCGTAATAAGCACGGTCAGGTCGG
This sequence comes from Rikenellaceae bacterium, assembly GCA_012800665.1. GTDB lineage: Bacteria > Bacteroidota > Bacteroidia > Bacteroidales > UBA932 > Cryptobacteroides. The sequence goes on along the minus strand of JAAZIW010000111.1, from coordinate 13,611 downwards.
TGGGGGCTACGGCCACTGCGGTTTCAAGCGCATGGTTGAGTTCGGCATCATTACCTATGATGTCGTATTTGTTTTTTAGGCGTTGTAACTCTTGAGAGTCCATAATCATGCAAAGTTAAATAAAAAACTCGTATCTTTGCATTTCCTGTTAAAATCAAGAATATGAAACGTATACTTTATATCGCAGCAGCCATTGTGCTGGCCTCATGCAGCAAATCTACAGCAGAACAGCTCGCCGAAGCTGCCAAAACTCTTACAGTGCAGTGCACTCCGGAAGTGCTCACCGTATTAAACGATACAGTTCGAGCCAAAATTAGTGTAAATTATCCCGCCGGCTATTTCAGCAAGAATGCCCAAGTGGTGGTAACCCCCTATGTGGTATATGAAGGCGGTCAGATGCCCCTTCCTCCTTTCCGTTTTCAGGGAGAGAATGTGAAAGACAATAACAAGGTGGTTCCATCCACCGGCGGCAGCGTACGGGAGGAAATAGTTTTTCCCTTTATGAGCGGTATGGAAAAAAGCCGTTTGGAGCTACGCAGCACTGTTTTTGCCGACGGGCAGGTTCTGCAGGTGCCTGTTATAAAGGTGGCGGATGGATGCATAAATCTGGTAAAGTGGGCCAAAAAGGTCGGCGAATACAATTATAAGTCCGATAACTATCAGAGCGTTGTTCTCACCAAGGCAGAGGGACAAATCCTTTACGATGTAAATTCCGCCAATGTTAAAAGCAGCGAACTTTCCGGCAACAGCATTAAAACCCTTCAAAGGGCAATTGCGGAAGGTCAGGAGAGCGACAGGATAACGGTCAAGGGCACCAAAATCATTTCTTATGCTTCTCCCGAAGGCGGTGAAGAGCTTAATGACAAACTTTCCGAGGAGCGCTCCAATTCCGCTCAAAAAGCATGGGGTAAAATAGCTAAAGATGTAGAGGCAGGCTCTACCGAAGTTCATAGCGTAGGCCAGGATTGGGAGGGCTTCAAAGATGCGGTAGAAAATTCCGACCTTGCCGACAAAGACCTGATTCTCAGGGTGCTCAGCATGTATTCCGACCCTGCGGTGCGTGAGAGCGAAATTAAGAATCTTTCTCAGGTTTATACCGAAATCAAGGATAATGTGTTTCCGGAATTGAGGCGCTCGCGCTTCATTACCGAAATGGAATATCAGAATTACACCGATGCCGACCTGCAAAGACTTCTGAACCGCAAGCGCCTTTACCTTGTGGACGAGGAAGGTTTGCTCAGACTCGCATCTCTTACCGACTCTCTTGAACTCAAACAAACTCTATATCGTGCCGCTGCCGACCGCATGGGCTCGGAAAGGGGTCGCTATAATTTAGGCATAACCCTTATGGAAAAGGGAGCTCCGGTTGCGGCAGAAGTTTATTTCGACAGACTGAAAGACCAATCAGACAAGGATCTCCTTAATGTGCGCGGTGTAATCGCTCTCGGTAATGACGAATTGGATAAGGCTGCCGATTATTTCCAAAAGTCCGGCACCAAAATAGCCAATCAGAACCTTGGTATTGTTTATCTGCTTAAAGGTGATTATATTCAGGCAGGCAAGTATTTGGAAGGCACCAATAGCCGCAATGAGGCCATAGCCGCCATTTATAATGGCAAGTATGATTATGCCATCAACGTATTGGAAGGTCATAATTGCCCTGTATCATATTATCTTCGCGCAGTAGCTTCTGCCCGCAAGGGAGATGCTGCCGGAGTAAAGAAATATCTTGATGCCGCAGCGCAAAAAGCCCCCAAATTTAAAGAGAAAGCCTCGAAGGATATTGAGTTCGAGGGCTTTGAATTTTAGAAAAAATACTTAACTTTGCAGCCCCAATTTTTTGGGACGTATAAAAACATAACAAAAATTTATGCCAACAATTCAACAGTTAGTCCGCAAAGGACGCGAGACAATCGCTTACAAGAGCAAGTCTCGCGCTCTGGATGCTTGTCCTCAGAAGCGTGGCGTATGCCTTAGGGTGTATACAACCACTCCTAAGAAACCCAACTCTGCAATGCGCAAGGTTGCCCGTGTACGTCTTTCAAACGGTAAAGAGGTCAATGCCTACATTCCGGGCGAAGGACACAACCTGCAGGAACACAGCATCGTGCTGGTTCGCGGCGGTCGTGTAAAAGACCTTCCCGGTGTACGCTATCACGTCCTTCGTGGAGCTTTGGATACCGCCGGTGTAGAAGGAAGGACTCAGTCCCGCTCCCTCTACGGCGCAAAACGTCCAAAGAAGTAACGAAGAAAACACCTATTTTTTTTAATTTTCCAAAATCATGAGAAAAACAAAGCCTAAGAAGAGAATTCTACTTCCTGATCCCAAGTTCGGAGAAATCGAGGTTACTCGTTTTGTGAACAACTTGATGCTGCAGGGGAAGAAGAGTATCGCATATTCTATTTTTTACGATGCTATCGACATAGTAGGCGAGAAGATGAAAAGTTCCGATCAGGCTCCATTAGATATTTGGAAGAAAGCGCTCGAGAATGTCACTCCTCAAATAGAAGTGAAATCTCGCCGTATCGGCGGCGCCAACTTCCAAGTGCCTACTGAGTTGCGTCCGGAAAGGAAGGTCTCCCTATCTATGAAGAACATGATCTCCTTTGCCCGTAAACGTTCCGGCCGCTCAATGGCAGAAAAACTTGCAGCTGAAATTCTAGCTGCATACAATAATGAGGGCGGCGCATTCAAGCGTAAGGAAGACATGCATCGCATGGCCGAAGCCAACAAGGCATTCGCACACTTCCGTTTCTAGCCTCATTGTAAATGTCTAAACGGGATCTTAATTTTACTCGCAATATCGGTATCATGGCTCACATCGATGCCGGCAAGACCACTACGTCTGAGCGTATCCTGTATTATACGGGCAAAACGCATAAGATAGGAGAGGTTCATGACGGTGAGGCCACGATGGACTGGATGGTACAGGAGCAAGAGCGAGGCATCACAATCACTTCTGCCGCAACTACCTGTTTTTGGCACTATGGTGGCAAGCAGTATCATATCAATCTGATTGATACTCCTGGTCACGTAGACTTTACTGTGGAGGTGGAGCGTTCACTGCGTGTCTTAGATGGCACGGTGGCGACCTTCGATGCAGTAGGCAAAGTTCAGCCGCAAAGCGAAACCGTATGGCGTCAGGCCGATAAATACGGAGTGCCCAAAATTGTGTATGTGAATAAAATGGACAGGGTGGGCGCCGACTTCCTCTCTTGTGTAGAGGATATTAAAGATAAGCTTGGTGCTAATGTGATTCCCATTGCGCTTCCCATCGGAGCAGAGGAGGATTTTGTAGGTTTGGTAGACCTTATCTCCAGAAAAGCTCTCATTTATCGTGACGAAGATGTACTTGTGAACTATGATATCCGCGAGGTCCCGGCAGACATGAAAGAAGAGGTGGAACTTTGGCGCGGAAAACTTCTCGAGGCGGCTGCCGAATTCGACGACGCTCTCATGGAGAAGTTCTTCGATGAACCTGAATCCGTAACGGAGGAAGAAATCATAAACGCCATACGCAAGGGCACCATTTCTTTAAAGATAGTGCCGGCAACTTGCGGTTCTTCCTATAAAAACAAGGGCGTACAGTTTTTGCTGGACGCAGTGGTAAGATATCTGCCTTCTCCAAAGGATATTCCCGCCATTAAGGCCACGAATACTTACACCGGTAAGGAAGATGATCTCCAACCCACCGCTGATGGGCCGTTCTGCGCACTTGTGTTTAAGATTGCAACTGATCCTTATGTAGGACGATTGGCTTATTTGAGAGCTTATTCAGGCGTGCTCAATGCCGGCTCACATGTGCTTAATTCACGTACGGGCAGGAAAGAACGTGTTGCCCGCCTCTATCAGATGCACTCCAATAAGCAGAATCCCATCGAATTTGTAGAAGCAGGCGACATCTGTGCGGCAGTAGGTTTCAAAGACCTCCGTACCGGCGATACAATTTGTGATGATAGTCACCATTATGCCCTCGAAAGCATCGACTTCCCCGATCCTGTAATCGGAATAGCCATAGAGCCCAAAACTCAGCAAGACCTCGATAAACTTGGAACTGCATTGGGCAAGCTTTCAGAGGAGGACCCCACATTTACCGTTAAGAGCGATGATCAGACCGGTCAGACCATTATTTCGGGCATGGGCGAACTCCATTTGGACATAATTGTGGATCGTCTGCGCCGCGAATTCGGTGTGGAAATCAATCAGGGAGCGCCTCACGTAAATTACAAAGAAGCTATTACTGCAAGTATTCAGCACCGCGAAGTGTTCAAAAAGCAAACCGGCGGTCGTGGAAAATTTGCAGACATTATTGTGGAAATCGGTCCGGCGGACAAAGGTGTACAAGGCCTTCAGTTCGAGAGTGTTGTCAAGGGAGGAAATGTTCCAAAAGAATACATTCCCTCAATACAAAAGGGCTTCGAGGGTGCAATGATGAACGGCGTGCTTGCCGGTTACTCAATGCAGAGCCTCAAAGTCACACTTATCGATGGTTCTTATCATCCGGTCGATTCCGATCAACTTTCTTTTGAACTTGCAGCCAGAATGGCATTCCGTCATGCCTGTCCCAAGTGCCAACCGGTGCTTTTGGAACCTATAATGAGTTTAGAGGTGGTAACACCGGACGAATATATGGGCGACATAGTAGGTGACCTTAATCGTCGCCGCGGACAGATTGTGGCTATGGATGCTACTTCCAACGGCGCAAGAATAATCAAGGCCTATGTTCCGCTTGCAGAACAATTCGGTTATGTAACCGTTCTGCGCACACTATCCTCAGGTCGTGCCACCAGCACTATGACTTTCGACCACTATGATGAAGTACCCTTCGCCATGGCCAAGGAAATCATAGAGAAAAGCGGTTATAGAGTGCCTGAAGATATTATAGATGAAGAATAATTATTATATTTGCACGCAATATGAGTCAAAAAATTAGAATCAAACTCAAATCCTTCGACCACATGTTGGTAGATAAGTCTGCCTCCAAGATTGTCGAGACTGTAAAATCCACCGGTGCAAAGGTGAATGGTCCGATTCCCCTTCCCACCAATAAAAAGATCTTTACGGTAAATCGCTCCACCTTCGTAAACAAGAAGGCTCGTGAGCAGTTCAGGCTCGATACTTACTGCAGGCTTCTCGATATAGAGGACAGCAACGCCAAAACGGTGGATGCCCTCATGAAGCTCGAGCTGCCCTCAGGTGTCGATGTCGAAATAAAAGTCTGAGAACAGACCCGGTCCCATAGCTCAGTTGGTTAGAGCATCTGACTCATAATCAGGGGGTCGCAGGATCATGCCCTGCTGGGACCACGGAAAAAGCCCGCTTTATCGGCGGGCTTTTTATATGTCGCAAGCTGCCGTCCTGCTTCTTCTAAGCCCTCATTTCCGCCTCATGATAAAGCATTTTCGGCCCTTTTCGTCATAGCCCCCTGCAAAAAACCGTGGGGCTACGACGTTTTAGGCCTTTTTTGTCATACCATGAAAGTCAACCAAAACCAGGGTTAAGCATTTTCATAGGTAGCAGCTTGCTCCTGAATCGTAGCCGGTAGCTTGCTCCAAAATTTAACTTGCCGGTAACTTGCCAAAGCAACCGTTTTTTGTGCTATTTCATGCCTATAGGCATGTGTGTGACATATCCTTAACTTGCCGGCAACTTGTTGCTCTGTGGCGCCGACACTGTTTTTTCAGCCACGTGCATCATCATGCCTCCTGCTGTCTGTATTGTTTTGGGGTGCAATTGTAGAATTTTCTGAATTCTCGGTAAAAGTATGTCTTGTTTCCGAATCCGCAGGCGAACATTACCTCCTGAATGTTGCTATTGGTTGTTTTGAGCAGTTTTCCGGCATAATCCAGCCTTATTTTCCTAATATATTCGACAGGCGAAAGACCTGTAAGTTCCTTGCATTTCCGGTAAAGCTGTATCCTGCTCATGCACATATAATTCGCAATCATATCTATAGACAAGTCTTCGTTCGCCTTATTGCTCACTATTATATCTGTTATTTTGAATATGAGGTCCTTGTCTTCCTTCTTGACTATACGGTCATTGTATTGTTCGACAGCCGCTTGAGCCGAATCAGAGTAACTGCGTATTTCCTCCTGTCTTTCAATCAGATTTTTTACAGTTGCCATAAGCATCCTCGGATGAAAAGGTTTTCCAAGGTAGGCATCAGCGCCTCTTTCTATTCCGCTAAGACGATTTTCGGTGGTGGTGCTGGCAGAAAGCAGAATTACCGGTATATGCTTGGTGTTAGGTGTTTCTCTAATTTCTTTCAGCAGTCCGACTCCGTCCATTCTCGGCATCATGAGGTCGCTTATAATCAGATCAGCTTGGTTTTTTCGTATCTTTTCAAGGGCTTCAAGCCCATCTGAAGCCTCATCAACCGCATATTGTTCTTTTATCAAATTCATTATAAACAAGCGGACTTCATTATCATCATCCACCACAAGCACCCTCTTTCTATTGCCGACAGGACCATTGACGGCGGATTTGAAGACTCTTTCAGCTCTTACATCCTCCTCTCTCACATCTTTCCCCCTCACACTATCTGAAAGTTCTTCGGAAGTATCTACCGGACTAACCTTATCCAATTCAAGCCGTGGCAGGATCACATAAAATGTAGTGAAACTGTTTTCATCACTGTCAATTCCTATTTCTCCCTTAAGAAGTTCTGCGAGGTTTTTACACATAGCCAGGCCTATTCCATTGCTGACTTTGCCCTTAATAATGTCTTTCTCAAACTTGTTCAATACTTTGTATCTATCAAAGACTGCTCCTTGCTCTTCTTTTTTAATGCCCACTCCTGTATTGGTTACGGCAATTCTCATCCGTTCATCTTTCACTGTTACAAAAAGGTTGATTTTTTCGCCTTCGGGAGTATATTTCATTGCATTTGAGAGAAAATTGAAAATAATTTTCTCAACGCTGTCGCGGTCCGTAGGCCACATAAAGCCGGGGGAGGGCAAGGATGAATTGAATTTGATTTTCTTTTTAAGGAAAGCGCCGCAATAATATTCCGTTACTTTATTCACAAGCTTGTCTATATCCACCTCCTCGATTTTTATGTTGAGGTGACCGGTCTCTGCTTTGCGGAAAGATATAATCTGCTTAATGAGCTGCTGCATTCTGTCTGCATTGGAATGTATGATTTTAAGGCTCGCCCTTTCATCTGAGGGGATTTTTCTGTCTTCAAGCAAATCCTCACACGGACCGTAAATAAGGGTAAGGGAATTGGAGAATTCGTGGGCTATATTGGTGAAAAATTGCAGTTTGGCTTCGTGTATGTCTTTCATCTTCTCCTTTTCAGCTTCCTTTTCCAAGGCCTTTCTCTTTAAATTTCTTACCTGCACGAGGAAAAGAATTATCAGGGATATTAATATAAGGTAGAAAAATAAAGCCGGAGTACTTGCATACCATGGGGGCTTAACCCTGACAGGCATGCTCAGTATGTCGTTGCTCCATATCCTGTCCGAATTGGAGCATTTTACCATAAGGGTGTAACGGCCCGCCTTCAGCTTGGAAAGCACTATTGTGCCGGATGTTCCTAATTCTATCCAATCTTTGTTGAATCCCTCAAGGAGATATGCAATCTCGCATTTGTCCGAACTGATATAGTCAACGGGGCAGAAATGCAAGGCAACCGATTTAATGTTGTTGCCGATTACAAGCTCTCTTTTACCTCGGCGCTCTTTGATAAGAGAATTTAAGGTGGTCTTTTGATTATCGACAAAGAATTCGTCCAAAACAAGATTCGGGAATGATGTAGTACTTCCCACGGATGTCGGGTCAAACCAGGTATAACCGTTTATGCCGCCGAAGAAAAAAGTGCCGACATGCGGACTTGAGAATGCAGCCAAGTCAGAAAATTCATTGTTGTGAAGACCGTCTTCGGTATTATAGGATATAATATGGTTATCGTCTTTTCGCATTATTCTGGCAAGTCCGAGGTTGGTGCTGCACCAGATATCGCCATTACTGTCTTCCAAAATACCGCGAATGGTATTGCCCGGCATGCCGTTTATCGTGGAAAACCATTCTAATTCATCCGGATTGGCGTTGTCAATGCGAAATACGCCCATATTTGTTCCGGCCCATATGCCTCCCGCACGGTCCTTGCACAGGCAAATCACGTCTTCGGCCCCATCCGTGCCCATTGCGGAATTTGACAGACGGATAGTTGTAAATTCATTTTTGCTTTCATCAAATCTGCACAGACCCCCGCCCCTTGTAGCCATCCATATTTTTCCATATTCGTCTTTAATGATAGAATATACAACATCGTTGCTTAACGAAGAGGGGCTTGAAGAGTGACGGTACTGAACATACGATTTTACTGATACGGGTGTGGTTCGCTTGTCAAGTGTCAGCTTGAATACTCCTTTGCCGCTGCTTCCAATCCATAAGGTATCTTTTCCGCAGGGGAGTATGCAATATATGGAACCCAACTCAAGTTCATTCGGGATTTTCAACGCCGAAAAACGAGACTTGGATTTGTCAAAATAATTAAGCCCCAAGCCGTCCGAGCCTATCCATATCAGGTCTCTGTCTGTTACAAGAGAATAAATTGAATTATTAAGCAAGCCGTTGGCATCTGTGTAATGGCTTACGAGCCTCTGATTGTCTCCTCTGCCGGAGAAAACGAAAACTCCCGAGCCTTTTGTGCCAACCCATAGTCGTCCTCTTTCATCATCAGTAAAACATCTGACAGCGCTGCTGCCGAAAATTCCGCCGCTGCTGTTTTTGGGATAACGGTTGAAAAATCCCTCTTCATTGGAAATAGCGAGAACTCCATGCATGTCTGTTCCGGCCCATAGAATCTGCTGTGAGCCTTCCAGCACAGAAAAAACAGGGGCCTCGCCGGTTATCAGAGAAAAGTTGCCATCGGATATATCGAAGCGATAAAGTCCTTTTGCCGTTCCGACTATGTTTTCCGATTCGGAAATATGTGCGGAAAGAATTTTTCCCGGTTTGCCGGAGTTCCGGTATGTTCTTAATGGGGAAAAGTTGGACAGATCGTATTTTATATACCGCCCGTCAGTAGTTTGTACCCACATAAGGGTGCCGCTCTGCGAAACAAATGCCGATTGAATATGTGTTTGACCGAGAGACAGAGGATCTGGTTTGAGTGCCAGTCCGTTACCGCTTGTATCTCTTTCAGCCAGAAAAAGGCTCTCCTTTTTGGTAAGAATCCAGACTCTGTCGAAAATATCCGTCTGGATATTTTGACAATGTGTGTCTTTAAGCTCAAGAATTAAGTAAAAATCATCTTTTCCCTTATCATAGCGGTATATTCCTTTTCCATCCACAAAAGCAAACAACTGCCCTTTGCGGTCTTTGAATATATCGAATAAATGCTCTGTGGTAATGCTTCCTTGCGCTTCCGAAAAATATCTGACAAAAATCTCTTTTTCACGGTCAAAGCGGTCTATACCTCTGTCGGTTGCAATCCACAAATTGCCGTCTTCGGTTTCCGTTATGTCCCGTATAATATTACTGCTTATGGAAGATGCATCTCCGGGTATTTTGTGCCAAGAACGGATTTCCCGCCCATTGTAGCGATTGAGTCCGTCCCAAGTTCCGAACCACATCAGATTATCGCTGTCTTGATATACAATATTTACAGAGCTGTTGGACAAACCCTGTAAATTCGTTATATGCCGGATGTCGAAGCCCCTTGCATTAAGGATGGCGGGAACAGCCGTCAGCAAAAACAGTAGAACCGGAATCTTTTTTCTCATAAACACAATGCCAAAGCCAAATATATGAAAAAGTAAGTCAAAAAGAAATAATTGTGTACCAATTTGAAGCATTAGTGTACTTATTGGATGTCGGATTCATATATCTTTGTACTTGAAGTATTACCATTTAATAACACTGATATGGACATTGCCAAAAGAAGCCCTCATAATCCATTGCTCCGCCCGTCAGATCTCAAAGCCTGTATTCCCGGAATGGAAATAACCTGTCTTCTCAATCCCGGTGTATTCAGAAGGAACGGCAAAACCTATTTGCTTCTAAGGGTGGCTGAGCGTCCTGTCCAGAAAGAAGGAAAGATTAGTTTCCCTATTTATAATAAGGAAGGTAAGATAGAAGTTCTCTGTTTTGACAAGGAGGACCCCCAACTTGATGCAAGCGACCCGCGCGTCATATGCTATAAAGGACAAAATTATCTGACCACGCTCTCGTACTTGCGTCCCGTATGTTCTAATGATGATATCAATTTTACTGACGCAGAGGATATCGAGCCAATTTTCGGTGAGGGTTTTCAAGAATCTTTCGGAATTGAAGACTGCCGTGTTGCAAGCATGGAAGACGGCTTCTTCCTTACTTTTACGGAAGTTTCTCCTGTAGCTGTCGGGGTCGGGCTCATTAGGACAAAGGATTTCAAGACGCTGGATAGAGTGGGGATGATATTCCCCCCTCATAATAAGGATTGCGCTATTTTCGAGGAAAAGATAGGTGATAAATATTATGCTTTGCATCGTCCCAGCAGTGTAGAGCTTGGAGGTAATTATATATGGATAGCCGAATCGCCGGACCGGGTGCATTGGGGAAAGCATGTCTGCATAGCCACCACCCGTCCCGGGATGTGGGATTCTGCTCGTATCGGTGCCGGCGCCGCACCTATCCGCACTGGCGAGGGCTGGCTTGAAATCTACCACGGCGCCAACGAAAAAAACCGTTATTGCTTAGGGGCAATGCTTCTCGACTTGAACGATCCCGCCAAAGTGTTGGCAAGGAGTGTTGAGCCGATAATGGAACCGATTGCCGATTACGAGAAGACCGGATTCTTTGGGAATGTCGTTTTTACAAACGGGCATTATATGAAAGATGAGGACACCTTGCAGATTTTTTACGGGGCGAGCGACGAAGTGATTTGTTCCGCACAGTTCTCCATAAAGGAAATCTTGTCAACATTGAAGAAATAAATAATGAAAGCTATCGGAGAAATAAAGTTTTTCCAGTCTCAGCCACAAAATATTAGAACGCTGCTGACTACGAACTTGCTGTTCGCGATGATACTTCCGCTCATCGAGATATTTGCAAGCGCATACATAATGAGGAACACCGGCATGCCGTCTTATGTGATTGTGTACCAGTTGTGTATGTATATCGGCATAGTGGTTTCGGCTGTAATAAACGGCATTTTGATGAAGTGGTTCAAGTCTACGCAGCTTTATGGTTTCGGTATTCTAATCTCTTCTGTTTCCCTGATGATAATGATGTTCATCAATAAGGTAACTATCCCGATGCTCTGCGGTACCGGTTTCCTTCTCGGGCTTTCCACAGGATTCTTCTGGACCAACAGATACCTTTTGACACTTTATTCTACAAATGACGACAACAGAAACTATTTCTTCGGATTCGAATCATTCTTTTTTTCCTTCTGGAACATTGTGATACCTCTTGCTGTCGGAGCATTCCTTACCTCGATAGACGGCGCTACTTTCTTTGGAAGAGTGCTTGATACCAATTCCGGATATAAAATCCTGACAATCTTTGCTCTTATAATTTCCGCATTTGCCTGTTATGCGCTTTCGAAAGGTGACTTTCAAACGCCCAGGAGCGAAAATATCTTTTATGTTCATTTTCACAAGCTTTGGAGAAAGATGCTCTCTTTAGCCGGCCTTAAAGGAATGGTACAGGGTTTTCTTGTTACCGCCCCGTCCATACTGATAATGAAATTCATCGGGGGAGAGGGTTCAATCGGCCTTATACAAGGTATCGCGGGAGCATTGACGGCTATTATTGTATATGTGCTTGGACGCGTCTCCAAGCCCAAACATCGCATGCTGATCTTCGGCTTCGGTTTATTTGTATTTTTCATCGGAGCTCTCTGCAATTGTATACTTTTCTGCGCCGAGGGTGTCTTCATCTTCATAGTCTGCAAGGTCCTTTTTCAGCCTTTCCACGACTTGGCATATTATCCAATCATGATGAAGACTATCGATACGGTTTCCGCTATAGAGAAAAGGGATGGTTATGTATATATAATGAGTCACGAAGTGGGGCTCTTTTTCGGCCGTGCTTTCGGAATGCTTCTTTTTATAGTGCTTGCAACAACCATTTCCGAGGACATAGCATTGAGATATGCTATTCTTATCGTGGCCACCCTGCAACTTCTTTCCCTGCCGATTGCAAATTGCATTGACAAAACAATAGATACTAAATATTTTCATAAGACGAATGAATAAGAATTTTATTACATACGCTTTTGTTCTGGCGGCATTCCTTTTCAGCTCCGTATTATGCGGCGCCCGGGAAAAATTCGGCAAGCCCGTTTCCCAAGTTCCGATTAGCAGAGTTGATGCCATGCAGAATCTGCCCAAGCCGTATAAGATTCTTGATTGGCATCAAAAAGCGCTTGATTTCGATGCTTATGTATTCGACTTTGACTCTGAATTGCCAGGAGGGACATGTATATGGCTGGATTTCAACGAGAGGAACTATCCCCAGACAACGTTCGGACTTTACACGGCAATGAAGGATGCCCGCCAGGGCCCCGATCGCAACAACGGTGAGTTCCACGAGAGCCTAAATTCTCTGCATTGCCTCCTGAGCGCCGGCTTGAACGGTATAGACAAGACAAATCAAGACGGATATAATTATGTGAAGATGGCTCAGAATTATTTCAACCGCGATACAGGGTGGAACATAATGATGAATAATACTTGCCCCGAAGTGGCGCTTCTTGGCGGCGGATACGGGAGGGACTGGTGGTATGATGTATTCCCCAACATTCTTTATTATGCAGTCTGTGAATTGTTCCCGGGAGTGGAAAATTCCGATTATATCCAACGCTTTATTGCTGAGCAATTTTGTAAAGCGGACTCCACGCTTGCCGGAAATTACAATTTTTCATATTTCGATTATGGAAAGATGGAAGGCAGGGTCAATCATATTCCTTTACAGCAGGATGCGGCAGGGGGGCACGCATGGGTGCTTTATGCAGCCTATCAAAAATACGGGGACCAACGTTATCTCGAGCATGCAAAATCTGCAATGGACGCCCTCGAATCGCAGACAGAGAGCCGCTTTTATGAGATTCTTCTCCCTATGGGCATTTACACGGCCGCCCGCTTGAATGCCGAGCATGGATGTAATTATGACCTTGCGAAGATGTTTGATTGGGTATTCGATGGCTGTAAAGCCAAAGACGGCCGCTATGGATGGGGGATTACCTGTGGCAGATGGGGAAGATATGATATAAGCGGTCTCCAGGGGAGTCTTACGGATGGCAACGGTTTCGCTTTCCTTATGAACAGCATAGATGTCGCCTGGCCTTTCGTGCCTCTTGTAAAATATCAGCCGCAATATGCCCGTGCGATTGGCAAGTGGATGCTCAACAACACCAACTCCTGCCGCCTGTTCTTCCCTGACCAGATTCCCGACAAAAACCAATGCCTCCCGGGAATGCAGGATTATACTAATTCGATAATTGCATATGAGGGGCTTCGCTATGAAGATCGCTGCGATTCCCAAGGGCGCAAGAGAAATGTGCATCCTGTTGCAATCGGTGACGGTCCGCTTTGGTACGAGACAAATCCCAAGGAAAGCATGTTCAGCATTTACAGCACTTCGGCTGTGGGGATTCTCGGAGCAATAGTGAAGAC
>JAAZIW010000013.1 GCA_012800665.1 Rikenellaceae bacterium | reverse complement strand
TGTCGGCTGTATCCTCTATGGATATTGCATTTTTCTTGAGGCCGAGATTGCCAAGAATTTGTTTGGCGGATTTTTGAAGAGTCCGGCCTTCGGGATTATCTGTGTTGAAAGAATCCAAAGGCATTTCTGAACTGCCGGCCAAAAGTTCATCCGTGTTTTTCAGGAGTGAGCATATCCATTTGGAGGCTTCAATCACTTCATCTACGTGAATGAGCCCATCGCCATTGGCATCTATGTATTTTAGGGTTGCGGCATCGAACTCGAGGTCTTGCACGGGGCAGCTGAGAACTGTCCACATCTTGCGGTCAAGTTCGTGAAGATGCTCAATATCTTCTCCGCTTTTAATCAATACCCTTACTGAGCCTCCGACGGAGGAAAAAGTCCAATTATATTCGTGTTTTTCCATAAATTTGTGTATTAACTTCCAAATTTAAACAAAATATTACTAAATTTACGAAGTTAGTAAACTAATAACTTTTACATGGATATGAAAAAGCTCATCATTTTGCTTGCTGCAGTTGCTTTTATGGCTTCTGCAAGTCTGATGGCCCAGCCTAAGCCAATCGAGTATTCTCCTTCTGCAACTTATATGTTCGCTCAGCGCGACACTTGCGATCTCTTCATGGATGTTTATGAGCCGAGTCCGGGCAGCGAAACCACCTTCGAAGGTAAAGAAAAGCCGACAATTCTCTGGCTCTTCGGCGGCGGATTCATCGGCGGAGAACGCTCCAATCCCAAATATCTTTCTTGGTTCAAACTAATGAACGAGAACGGTTACCGCATCATTACCGCCGACTATCGCCCCGCCCTAAAAGGCAAGAAAATGGGCTTCGGCCTTTTCCAGCTTATCCCGACGGCCAAGAATACCATTGAGGCCTGTTTCGAGGTGGGAGTTCAGGACTGCTTTTCGGCAGTTGTCTATATTATAGAGAATAAAGATGCTCTCGGCGTGGACCCGGATAATATCGTATTATCGGGCTCTTCTGCCGGAGCAATGATTGCACTTACCGCAGAATGGGAGCTTGTCAACCGCATGCCCAATGCTGAAGTTCTCCCCGAAGGTTGGAACTTTGCCGGAGTAATGAGTTTTGCCGGCGCCATAATGAGCAATAGGGGCAAACCCAAATGGGATAAAGAGCCTTGCCAGCAATTGCTTTTCCATGGTACCGAAGACGGCACTGTATTCTATAAAAAGCTGCAGGTGGGCAAACTCGGCATTTTCGGCTCAAGCGCTCTAGCTGACAGGCTTAAAAAACAGAATTATCCTTATGTGATAGTACGCTTTGCCGAGCATCAGCACGACATTGCCGAAAGCATGCTTTATCTATGGCCATGGGAAAAGCGCTGGCTCGAAACCAACATCATTCAAGGTCACAAGCGTATAGCCGATGAATGGACTCTCGACCCGTCTCTTCCCAGCTGGGGTTCAGCTACGCTTGACAGCTTGTATTAAGCTTTCTATTTAATCCTATTATATTCCGCGGAAGGTTCCCAAGAACAGGATGGCTTTTGTGGAGGTCTCGCGTATTGCGAAGACAAAGGGATGATCTGCAAAGAATTCGTTTAGAGGTGCTGCATACTCTTTGGCTCCTATAACGGTCACAGCTGCAGCTTCTGCACCTTTTTCATCCATTTTGATGCGGGCCTTGTGAATCACATCGCTCACATAAGTGGCGCTTTCGCTTATGCCGCTGAAGTCCGCTTTGGCGCCGAAGGCATCTACTATACCGAGCTCCTTAAGGGTAGCGAGAATCGTTGAATCACCGGAGTAGGTAAAGTCAAATTTGGGGATTATAACATATTCCTCTTCAACCTCGCGCAGATTCGAGGTTATGGCGTCCCACTCTTTATCTGACAAGTTCGCCACGAATTTATTGAAGTCAATCCCGTTGTCCGGCAGCAGAATGTCCAACGCAAAAGCCTTGTTGCCGAACGGGAGTTCGCAAAGGGCTGCGGAGAGATTCTCATCATAGGCGTATTTGCAGGGGATTTCGCCATGCAGGAAATCCATTG
>JAAZIW010000110.1 GCA_012800665.1 Rikenellaceae bacterium | reverse complement strand
GCACGGAGTTAGCCGATGCTTATTCGCAACATACTCTCATCGGCGTACACGTACGCCTTATTGCTCTGATGCAAAAGAAGTTTACAACCCATAAGGCAGTCATCCTTCACGCGGCATGGCTGGTTCAGACTTCCGTCCATTGACCAATATTCCTCACTGCTGCCTCCCGTAGGAGTTTGGGCCGTGTCACAGTCCCAATGTGGGGGGCCTTCCTCTCAGAACCCCTAGACATCGTAGCCTCGGTGGGCCGTTACCCCACCGACTAGCTAATGTCACGCGAGCCAATCCAAAGCCGCAATAATGCTTTTAACTTAAAAGCATGCGCTAATAAGTGTTACGGGGTATTAGACGAAGTTTCCCTCGATTATCCCCCTGCTGAGGAAATGTTGCTCACGCGTTACTCACCCGTTCGCCGGTCGCCGCCAGGTATTGCTACCCGCGATGCCCCTCGACTTGCATGTGTTAAGCCTGCCGCTAGCGTTCATCCTGAGCCAGGATCAAACTCTTCTTTGTATAATTTCAAAATTATAAGATAGCTTGACTGACTACAAAAAAAACAATCCTTATAAAAGAATTGACGCTCTCGATTTATAAAAAAAACGGTACTTGTTGTACTTATCTTCCAGTATTTTCAAAGATCATCCTCCCCCTTTTCTAAAGGGGGCTGCAAAGATAATCACTTTTTATAAACTCCCAAACTTTTTTTTGAATTTTTCTGCTTCCGAACCTCATTTTACTTTACGCAAGACGGATTGGTTGGGAATATATGTAAAGCTATATCCTTGTTCGGGGTATAATACACTTTTGATTTGCGGCAAATTCTTTAATGGTAGCAAGATGCCTTTGTAAAGAAGCCGCTGCTTCGTCCGGTTTTCGCTCCTTAATAAGCGCCAGCATCTCACGATGCTCTGCAATAACCGGCTCAGGGTCTGATGAACAGACCTCAAAACGGTAATAATAATCCAACACATCCGGAGTTATGAATGTAAGTAGAGAATATATTACCGGATTATGGCAAGCCTTGGCTATGGCTGAATGGAAAGCGAAATCTTTTTCGTATTTCAAGTGAATATATGCGTTCTCGACATAGTCTTCCAACGCAGCCTCCAACATTATAATATCTTCCTCAGTGTGATTCAGCGCACATAAACGTATGGACTCCGATTCAAGCAGAATACGCACATCCACTAAAGAACTAAAATCGAAACTGTCTCTATCGATGATATCGGAAATCTGATTGATTACGGCAGTTAGCGGATAGGGAGAGATAACCGAACCGCTCTGCGGGTAAATTTTAAGCACTCCGAATAATTCCAACTTTTCTAAAGCAAGGCGAACCCTTGGCCGGCTTATATCCAGTTCTTTTGCAATTTTTCTTTCTGCCGGTAACTTCTCTCCGGGCAGAATTCGGCCACTAAACAACATTTCTCTAACATATTTGTAGACTTTGTTTATATCTGACCCTGCTGTCATTTTTCCCGACATAAGCTATTTAATTTTAATAATATCGAAATCTGTAAATTTAAGAATTTCATCGCGTAACTGCGAAGCAAGCGATCTGTTTTCGCCGAAACTTCTGTATAGACCCCATTTCGGACGCATGCCGGTGCAAGCGTCTCTCCATAAATCCAAAGCCACTTCATCTACTTTAAGAATCTGCTCTCCATCCCTCATACGGAATATTTCAACAGAATAACTACCAGGATTGTCGAAATGCACAATCTCTGTCACGCTAAGCCATTCGCCAAGTATTTCCGCTAAATCCATCCTTGCTAAATAGCTCTTGCCGGAGCCGGTTGAAGTAGGTGCGGTATAAATGACTTGAAATTGCTGTTTACCATTGCTGAGCGAACGACATGTAAAGGTAATGGCAGGCATAGAAACATCTGCAGTGCCTTCTTTATTATCTATTCCTTTTAGTTGATGAACATGAGAAAACTTGTTTGTGGTTTTCATTCCTTTCGGAAGACAGAATTTCCATGTTATTTTAAGCGTTTCGCCTTTCTGGGCCACCAACGAATCGGGAGAGTGGCCGTCAGTCTTGATTTCATTGCGTTGACGATCTGTTATTGTTGGAGTGCCGCGATCGTCATCATTAAGTATATGTAGATGAAAATCGAATGCATATCGCTTAAGAAACTTATCATAACTCTGACGTATGTGCCGGAATGGAGCAGATGCGTGTTCTCCGGAATTGTCCGGACATTCGTAATTGTAACCCTTTGACAAGATGAGTTCATATGTGCCGGCATCATTACCATCTGCCCATAATCCGGATGTCGGAAGTTTGTCTTTTTCTCTATTCACAGGATCCGGGATTACGAAACTGGAACTGCAGGCTATGCAAAGTGCAGATAGCATTAAAGTAATATGATGTAATTTCATTGCCATAGTTTTTACTATATTTGCAAAGGTAATTAGTTGTTGGTTTCTATCTTACAAAGATACCGAAACAAATTGATTTAAAAAACGATAATAACATGAAAACTAAGCTATTGAGCATATTTGCCTGCTGTTCTCTTTTTCTATGTGTTTTATCCGTATCTGCACAAGAAAAAACATACACCAACCGCTATTCAATGAAGCTGGAATTGAAGCCGGATGGAACATATGCCCTTCAGAAAGAAAAACGATACGCAAAAATTGTTGATCTTACTAGTATCCCTGATCTATATGTCCCTTATGAGCATGTGAACAACAAACTTACTAGTAAGGATTATCGGCTCACTGAAACCATGGAATACACCTACAAAACTCATGACGGATACGAACTCAAAATGGCAGTGGATTTCGCCAAGGCAGAAAAGCCAACTCCGGTAATGGTCTATGTTCATGGAGGCGGTTGGGCGCGTGGATCAATGTCTGCTTCCCGCTCGCTATCGAAATACCTGGCTCAACAAAAAGGTATTACAGGCGTGCGAATAGAATACACTCTGGCGCCACAATCCGGAGCAAATGTTCAGGTTTCTATACAAGACGTAATGGATGCTGTGCAGTATCTGCGCGACCATGCTGCAGAGTTGAATATCAATCCCTCCAGAATAGGATTTCTCGGGACTTCTGCAGGAGCGCATTTGGCTGCCGTTGCAGCAATGAAAACCCAGGATGCTAAAGTCTTTGTTGGATACTCCGGCATATACAACCTCACAACCGCGTCAATCACGGTAAACAGTAAAAACCGCGAACGCATTAATTATTTTGGAGGGCTAAACCACAATTACCTTGCAGATGCTTCTCCTACGCTTCTAATTCCAAAGAAGAAAAATATCGCTGCGCTGCTAGTGTGCGGAACCGCAGATATTACAGTAGAATATTCTCAAAGTCAAGAATTTGCCCGAGCGCTTAAGCGCCAAAAGAGCAAGCCCGTAGAACTGTTGATTTACAATAACTACGACCACAACCTCAACTCGAAGAAATCCGACAAAATGGAAGAAATTTTCTTTAAGACGGTAGACTTCGTATCAGCAAATCTGTAGAAAGAGGAGCTAAAAAGAAAAGCAGGATGGTCATATGGCCATCCTGCTTTACATTATAGTTTTGTTATAGAGAAATCTGCAAATAGCAGTGTCTCGTCGCGAAGTCCGCTCGTAAACCTATTGCCACTTGGGCCAAAACTCCGGTACAGCCCCCACTTGGGACGGACTCCCGGTGTCTTGCTGCGCCATAGACGGGCCGGTATGCTGTCTAAAGAAATAATCGTATTATTATCACTCAAGCGCGTGATTTCCAAGCTATAGGTACCACTGTCCGAAAAGGTTGCGATTTCGGTGACGGCAAGCCATTCTCCAAGGAGTTCAGAAAGGTCGTACTCTGCAAGACGTACTATGGTGCTGCCTTCTAAACTGGGAAGTACATTCTGAACCTGAAATTTCTGCTCTCCTCCGCTAGTGCTGCGCGCTGTAAATGTAATAAGCGGTTGCAATATATCAGCATCACCGGAATCGTTATCTATGCCTTTTAGCTGATGTACGTGCGAAAAGGATGTCGTTGTGAGCATCCCTTCCGGTAAGCGGAACAGCCATTGCATTTTGAGCGTTTCTCCTTCAGCGGCAACCATCGAAGCTGGTGAGCCTGAATAGGTCTTTATTTCGTTGCGTTGACGATCGCTATCTACTCCCTTATCGGTGTCGATATCAATATGAAGATCGAAAGCAAACACATACTTACCGAGTACGAAATCGTATAGTTGACGAATATGCCGAAGCGGTGGCGAGTGATCGTCATCAGGTGATTCGTAAGCATAACCTTTTCCTGTGATGAGGCTATAGGTTCCCTCGTCGTCACCATTGGCGACGAGGGTTCCTTCAGCCGTAGGATTCACGGGAGGCAACGCAAACCTTCACATCGGTTGCTCCTGAGGCCCATATGTCTTATAATCCTCCGCAAGAGTAAACTCTCCTGTGATTTGATTAAACGACACTATCGGGTCGGTATCGAGCGTTGTGACATCCGAAAGGGGACCCCTGTCTTTCAAGTCACTAATGGTCCATTTTTTCCCTTCGGCCAAAGTCCCATAGCAATAATTGTGGGAGGACGCTCCTGTAAAATCGGCAGGATTCTCTGAAGTTGGCTTATTAAGGCGCAATATCTTGACATTAGAGCCAATGTTCGTATTGTCTGCAGCCCAGAAAATATTATTGTTGATATTTGCAGAAGCAATATCATATATTCTGTAATATCCTGCGGAAGCAATATTATAAAACAGATTATTGTCCATTCTTACCGTTTGGGGAAAAGAGGTGTCCGTAATACCTGTGGCTGACGTACTGAAAAGTTGTGTCTGCACTGCAGTTTCTCCGGTGCCATACACAACATTATTCGTAAAAATAAAATCATGGTAACCTGCAAGAGTGGTCGCCTTGCTATTTACGAGAAACAGTTGTACTGCAGCCGGGGTTGCAATCCTGCATCCATTGATCTTGATTTTCTCAACACCTTTTTGAAGGAAAGAGCTGTTAGGAGAGTAAATGTACCTTGAAACATTCTTGAAGTCGCATTGATTAAGCACAAGCGAATCGAGGTTGCTGTCATTGTCTTTTTTGCTCATGAATTGTCCCGAGGTAGTTGCCACAGACATATCAACAATGAGATTGTCCATGGTAAGCGAGCCGGATTTAAGCAAAAGAGACTTACCTAAAGTATAAGCATAGGTTGCAGGATGAGCAGGATCGTTGCTTGCAAGAACCACATCTCCGGCTATAGTTGTTTCCGAAGTGTTTGTTACGCTTGCAGAGGCTTCGATAAAAATGAGCCCGTTCATCCCGGTCTTGAATAATCCTTCATTGGCAAGCAAAGTAGCCTCAGGTGCGCCGTCATTGTTTTTATTGTAGCTCACCCCTGCAATGCTTACATCCAAACCGGCTTGATAAACCGTATACCTGTCATAGCCAAAAATAACATTTGTATTTGAAAATTCTCCGAGAGGATGGAGCGTCTTTCTGGCAAGTTGAAGCGGATTAGAGCCGATTCTGGCTGCCACACGCGCATCGGATGTTATAAGTTTGGCTTCGAATGGAGAATGAGAACTACTGCCGGTATTGCGCACATACACATAATAGGTTTCACCTTTCTGAAGTGCAGTTCCATCGGAAGCTTTTATTATAACATCCTTATGCGACTTTTCGTTTATGGTCGATATTGAGGTCGGCCCGGTTGCTCCAACCGGATTATTATAAGTAAAATGTCCGCTCATAGGACGGCTTCCGGAAAACATTACGGCAATCACATCATCAAAGTCTACCGAAAAGCTGAGTAGAGAACCGAAAAAACGAAAACGGAATTGCGGAGCTTCGGTAGTTGCCGACCCTACCATTGCAAAAGCAGAAGGATCCATACTGCCCGAAACAGCAGTCTGTTCATGGGGTATAAAAGCTTCTGCTGCACCTGTGGCAAAATCAGACATGCTTACAGACAGTTCGTAAGGATATACTGCAATAAATTGCGTAGCTCCACCTGATACAGTGCCGGAGAATGAAACTTTAGCTCCATCGGTATCGGCCGTAAACAGATTGGGGGTTGGAGAAATTCCGTCATAAACAGCAATTCTATCACCCTTCTTCCAAGAGAGAGAAAGTGTTTTGTTGTCTATGTCAATTGAACCAATTGAAACTTTTGTTTGAACGTTATCTTCAAATGAGGCGGAAAAAGTCATTGGAACCTTTACTGTTTCTGCGGTTTCCTGTTTTCCTTCTTCCGGTTTCATTTCTAATTTCTGGCATGAAGCAAATGTTGCAAGCGCCAGAACGGCTAAAAACATATTAATCTTTTTCATATCATTTCCCTCCTTACCAGATATATTCATCTTCAATATTCATATTCTCAATTTCCCCGCTTGTTTGGCAGAGAGCGAACTTCTCCATAAGAGTTAATACGTTGATTTCCGGAACAAAATATTTTTCCTTTTCCATCAGTATTTAATATTATGAAAACAATACACCTCCATTTATATCTATGGAAGCGCCGGTAATATACGAAGACTCTTCGCTTGCCAGGAAGCATACAAGATCAGCAACTTCGTGAGCTTCACCCTCACGACGGAGAGGAGCGCTCTTGTGAAGATTCTGACGAGCTTCCGGTTTAGTAAAGCGGTCATGGAAAGAGGTGTTAATCATTCCCGGAGCGAGGGCGTTTACTCGTATTCCCTTAGGACCAAGTTCCTTGGCCATGGCTCGAGTATGACATATAACTGCTGCCTTTGATGTTGCATACATAGATGCACCGGGGCCACCGCCGTCGCGAGCAGCCTGCGACGAGAAGTTTACTATAGCTCCACCCTCGGTCATCATAGGTACAGCCTCACGAGTGCTGAGAAATACGCTACGCATATTTATGTCCATCAGAAGATCATACCATTCTTCGTCCTGCTCGGTGATAAGCTTACGTCCAACTATACCACCCACTACATTTACGAGGATGTGAATCACCGGTCCAAAGGCTTCAGCGGTCTTAGCAAACAGATTCTTTACATCTGCGGCTTTAGTCATGTCACCTTGAACAGCGATTGCCTCGCCACCTTCGCGGCGGATTATGTCAAGAGTCTCTTCTGCATTTTCTTTGCTTGCGAAATAATTGAGGCAAACCTTTGCCCCTTCGCGTGCAAGTTTAACTGAAACTGCCCGCCCTAAGTCACGGGCACCACCTGTTACGATGGCTACTTTACCATTAAGTTTTCCCATTTTTAAAATCATTTAGTTTGTTTAATATTTTGTTTTTTTAAGTGATTCATGTTCTATCTTGCCTCCAAAGAGGAATACACATATAATGCTTAGCGGAACCAAAGCTGCACCCATAATGAAAAACGGAGTCCAGTTGTCCCCCCTTGTAAGCATAGGAACGAAAAAGATGCTTAAAATTGTTCCAAGCGTAGCGGCTGCTCCTCCAAGCCCTGCGAGTGAACCAACGCTCTTGCCGCTGAAGAAGTCGCTGCAGAGGGTCTGAAGGTTATTCATTGTGAACTGGAATCCAAAGAGTATCACTGCCATTACAAGAACGGCAACCATGGGGTCCTGAACGAAAGCGACGTATATGAGACCCGGCAGTAGGATTCCCGCACCGATAAGCATAGATGCCTTGCGTGAAATATTAACACTTTTTCCTAAAGAAATCAATTTGCTGGAGAACCAACCCCCCGCTATAGAACCCAAAGCCGCTCCCACATAGGGTATCCACATATGAGAAGCAAGAGCCTTGAGATCCATGTGATGTCTCTGCCCTAGGTAGATGGGAAGCCAAGTGACGAACATCCACCAGATTGGATCCAGGAAAAAGCGGCCGGCTATAACCGCCCAGCTCTTCTTTTTGGAAAGCAATTGACCCCAGGAGAGCCCCTTCTCTTCTTTAACCTTGGATTCGGGCTGACCGGAAATGATGTATTCGCGCTCTTTGGCAGTTATCCAAGGATGTTCCTTCGGGCCTTTCTTGTTCACGATAAGCCAAGGTATCACCCAAAGCGGCGCAAGCATACCTATAATTACAAAGGTCATCTTCCAACCTACAAAACTACATAGCAGGGCTATTAAAATAGGAGCAAGTATTGCTCCGACAGAGGCCCCGGCATTGAAAAGCCCCTGAGCAAGAGCACGCTCTTTTTGAGGAAACCATTCAGCATTGCTTTTGACGGTTCCCGGCCATGGACCGGCCACTCCGAAACCCAGTCCGGCGCGGAAACCCATAATGGACTTTACGCCGGTGGCTAGCGAAGTCAACGCATCTGAAATACCCCAAAGCAGGGCGGAAAAGGCAAATCCTTTCCGCGTTCCTATCTTATCGTACACCCTGCCGGAAAACATTTGGGATAA
Organism: Rikenellaceae bacterium; assembly: GCA_012800665.1. Lineage (GTDB taxonomy): Bacteria > Bacteroidota > Bacteroidia > Bacteroidales > UBA932 > Cryptobacteroides. The sequence continues at coordinate 1,725 of JAAZIW010000110.1, read as the reverse complement.
ACCATAGGCGACCATGAACACCATGTTTATCTGCGCGAAGAGAGTCTTGCTCTTGTCGTTAAATTCCACATCGCTGAGCCCCTCGCGGTTTATGAGTCCCAAATCTTCCACGATTCTACTCCACATTATGCCCAACGTATTCCGGTCGAGGTAGTTTATGATTGTGACCAGCACTATCAGCGCCAGCACCCACCAACGCATTCCTTTTACTTTCATAAAACTATAGTTTTTTCATGCCTTAATATATCTGTAAGTGCTTTCAGCCAGCATATAATACTAACAGCCGGCTAAAAATTCATGTGTCATTTGGATTGGTAAACCAATTATGGTTTTCGCAAATATAGATATTTCTACATAAATACAACAACGCCTATAATTTTTTTGTCCTATCTTTGTGTACCATGAACGAAAGAGCCTCTCTCTGGCAAATCTTTTTTGTCTTCGCATACGTGGGCGCCTTTACCATCGGAGGCGGCTATGCTATGATTCCTCTTATCGGGGATGCCATGCTGAAGCGCAAATGGATTAGCGAAGATGAGATGCCGGACATAATCACGCTGACTCAAAGCGCCCCGGGGCTTTTGGCGGTGAATATGGCCATCTACTGCGGTTACAGGCTTCGCGGACTGAAAGGCGCAATTGTGGCTACGATTGGGGCGGTTCTGCCATCCTTTGTGATAATTCTGCTTATAGCCATAGTCTTTACATCCTTTAGAGAAAATGCCGTGATAGTAAGAATTTTCAAGGGCATACGGCCGGTTGCGGTAGGGCTGATTTTGGTTCCGGCAATCAATATGGCTAAAAAGGGATGTAAAAAATGGTGGCAATGGCTGCTGTGCTTAGGCTCTTTGGTGGCGGTGGCGATGCTTAAATTCTCGCCCATATATATAATATTGGTAACGATAGTGCTTGCTGTGGGCATAAGCTTGGCGAAGGAGGCGCTTCCAAAAACATGACGGCTGTCTTCTTTCAACTTTTCTGGACTTTCTTTATAATAGGATTGGTGAATTTCGGAGGAGGAGGAGCGATGATTTCCCTCATCCAAAGCAAGGTGGTTACCGAATTCGCCTGGATTACCCAGGGGCAATTCACGGATATTGTCGCCATCTCCCAAACTACTCCGGGACCTATCGGCATAAATTGCGCCACCTATGTGGGGTATGAGGTGGGGTCTAAATTCGGAGGATTGATTCCCGGGGTTGCCGGCTCGGCCTTGGCGACTTTCGCCTTGGTGCTGCCTTCTTTTTTCATCTTCTGGGGGATTGTATATCTTTATAGAAAATACAATAAAACCTCTCTTTTCGGCAATGTGATGGCGGGGCTGAGACCGGCGGTGGCGGGGTTGATAGGGGCGGCCGCGCTCATTCTTATGTTTAATTTCGCCCCGGGAAAAATTACCGTGCTCCGCGAGAATTTCCCCGATTGGAAGTCGTGGGCAATAATGGGGGCAAGCGCAATCGCTTCGCTCGGTTTCAAGGTGAATCCTATTCTGCTTATATTGATAGGGGGGTTAATCGGATTTTTGATATATTAAAAGAAGATGGAAATTAGAGTTTGAAAAATGACGAAAGAGATTGTTTAAAAAAGCCAAGATAGAACTTTGAAGATACCGAAGTGCAGCTAAAGCAATTCTTTTGAAACAGTTAAGATAGAACTATAAAAAAAGTTGTTTTGCAAATACTAAAACAGAATTTTAAAACACCAAGAAAATAACAAAAGCAACTG
>JAAZIW010000109.1 GCA_012800665.1 Rikenellaceae bacterium | reverse complement strand
GTGGCGGCAAGCAGTATTTTTTCGATTATTATCCTGGCATGTTTAGGATTTTCTTCCAAATAAATGCTTATGGCATTTCCTGTCGCCTGGCTTACAGCCGCTGTAACCTCAGTATTGCCTAACTTGGTTTTGGTCTGGCCTTCAAACTGAGGCTCCTGAACCTTTACACTGATAACTGCCGTAAGGCCCTCGCGATAATCTTCCTGAGCAAGTTCAACCTTGGCCTTCTCCAACATACCGCTTGCTTCGGCATAATTCTTCATTGCCCTGCTGAGACCCATTTTGAAGCCTTGCAGATGCGTTCCACCTTCGATGGTGTTGATATTGTTCACATAAGAATAAACCTTTTCGGAATAACCGGTATTATATTGAAGAGCGATGTTGATGGGAATGATTTTATCGTTTTCTACGCAAATCGGCTCGGGAATGAGCTTTTCTGCTCCGGCATCCAGATAGTCGATGAATTCGCGGAGTCCCTGCTCGCTGTAAAACACCTTTGACTTTTTCACCTTGCGGCCTGTGGGCTTTTTATCACCGTTGCTGTCCACCACCATCTCATCCACTTCTTCGCGATGGTCGGTGAGCGTTATACGAATGCCCTTGTTAAGGAAGGCCAGCTCGCGCAAACGGGCGGCAAGAGTGTCGTATTTATAATTTGTAGTATGGATAAAAATGCTTGGGTCAGGATGGAAAGTGATGATTGTGCCGGTATCGTCACAGGTTCCCACCTCCTCCACCTCGGTAATGGGCTTTCCCTTTGAATATTGCTGACGGAAGATTTTTCCCTCACGATGCACTTCGGCGGTAAGAAGGTCGCTGAGAGCATTCACACAGCTTACACCCACGCCATGCAGACCGCCGGATACCTTATAATTGCTCTTGCTGAACTTTCCGCCGGCGTGAAGAACGGTCATTACAACCTCAAGCGCACTGCGTCCTTCTTTTTCGTTTATTCCGGTGGGAATGCCTCGCCCGTTGTCTCGCACGCGTATGGAATTGCCCTCCAAAATCTCCACATCTATTTGGTCGCAAAAGCCTACCATGGCTTCGTCTATACTATTATCTACCACCTCGTAAACCAGGTGATGCAAGCCCCTCTCGGCAATGTCACCGATATACATGGACGGCCTTTTGCGAACTGCCTCGAGGCCCTCCAAAACCTGGATACTGTTTGCGGAATATTGTTGTTCCGCTTTAATCATTTTTTCTTTTTCCAACATGTATTTTTGAATTTATTTTAGTTTAAGGCAAATACCGGCGGTGAAATAAACCCCTCCGGCTATATGTATTGGGGAATATGAGATTTTCTGATTGAGTATATTCCCCACCTGAGCCCACAATGCAAAATTGCGGACAAAATTATATTCTGTATAAAGACCCAAATCGACAAAGCCCGGCACATCCAGCACAGTGGATGCGCGATTGCTTTGAGCTTTCAGGCGGCTGCCCAAATAAATGCGATTGTTCCAATTATATAAAGCGGAAAGCTCTGCTGTCAATGCAGGCACGCCAAGATAGGCATTGTTGGCAATCAAGTCTGTCCATCTGTACATTATATCGGCATTGACGCTGAAGCGGGGGCTTTCCCAATAGAGGAGCAATTTCCCGAAGGCTTCCTGATAGTCGGCATAAGCTATACTCGGAACCACGTAACCGGGCGTCAATCCTGCTGTCAAGCCATCCATAAGACCGTCTTTATGAATTATATAGCCGGAGGATAACGAATACTGCAGGCGCTTAAGCATTTTACCGCTTAAACTCAAACTTGCATTCACTGTTTCTTGCGGAAGCTTGAAAGCGACTAAATAAGAAGGATTCACCCAATGGTTAAGCGTTTTAAGAGCTGTGTAACCATACATCTGCTGACCGCCCGTAACATCAATGGAGAGTTTAATGACATTACCTCCGAACATGGTGGAGGCATGGAATTCGGGATAAAGCCCGAAACCGTAGCCGAATGAAATGCGCGGCCCGAGCGAAAGATCGATGAAATCCCAATCGAATGCGGCAATGGCGGCAAAAGATGCAAGCAGCTGGTTTTCGTAAAGCTTGGTATAGAGGCTGCCTTCAAAATCAATATCTGCAAAGAGCTTGAATGTTCCTGAGTCCAATGGTTTTATGAGGCCTCCGAGAGAGAAACCCAATTCGTTAAGATGCTCTTTTCCCGAAATTACATGATTTAAATCATCACGCGAATAAAATACTTTTGCATCTATATCATAGCCAAACAACGTATGTTCACTGTTGGAGCGTATCTTTCCGGAAAGCACCACATTATGGAAACTGCTTTTGAGGCTGTCGTCCTCATTATATATGCCGTTGTAAGAGGCTGAGGCCGAAAGGTCGAAAGTCTCTTTATCCCAACGGACATCAAAGCCGGAAGCAAGGGAGAAATCATGACCGGAATAATCGGGCCTTGTATCCAAAGAAGTAAAGGTGCCGACGTAGCCGTCAAAAGATGCAGCCCCTGTAAGGCGGACGAGACCGCGCTGCAATGGCGAATACACGAGCCTTGCAACAGGATGGAAACCGTAACCTGCCCCGGCCCTGAAATAAAAGCGCTTACCATCGAAAACAGCCGGCTGTGGAGCCACATTAATAAAGTATGGAGCAAAATCATAAGCCCCGCGATACTCGGTCTCGAATACACTATAGTCGATGTCGGTAGTGAATTTGGTAAGCGAATCCGGCACTGTCATAAAAACTCCGTTCTTGTGTACATCAGCAAGACGGGCTTCGTACTCGTTTGTAACCTGCACCTCAGGATTGAGGCTTTGTCCTTCTGCAGAGAGGCAGAAGACAAATACAAAAGCTATGCACAAGTATAATTTCTTCATGTCGTACTTCATTATTGGAGTTTCTCAAGCCGCTCGTTTACAAGCGTCATTATGTCATCAGTCTCTCCGGATGGTATATAGCCGTCGCGGATGCTTTCCAAGGTGGCCTTAGCCTGCACATTATTGCCTTTGGCGGCAAAGGT
>JAAZIW010000108.1 GCA_012800665.1 Rikenellaceae bacterium | reverse complement strand
GCTGGCTTTCTTGCCACCGCAAGAAGCAACGCAGAATGAGAGAGCTACAACAGCCAAGATAACGTAAATCTTTTTCATAGTGTAAAATGATTATAACTAGTTAATTATCATGCAGAAAAATCCTTCTGCAGGCGCAAAGGTATAGAATATTATTTGAAAAACAAAATGAATATTTAATTTTTTTAAAAATTTTATAAAAAAGCTAGTTTTTATCTACGTTAAGCAATTCCATTTCCTCGATTTTTCCGCCTAATATTTTAAATCTCAGTGCTGTACGCGCCAAATGCCATCCTTGGAAGCCGGCCGCACCGGGATTGATATACATCATTTTATTGGCTTCATCCCACTGCACCTTGAGGATATGGCTGTGGCCGCATACAAAAACATCGGGCTTTGCTGACTTTATAAGCTCCTGCGCACGGGGAAAATAATGACCCGGACTGCCTCCTATATGGCTCATCAGCACTCTCATCCCCCCTTCGGTAAACAGCTGATATTCAGGAAACTCCTGCCTTATATCGAGGCCGTCACAATTGCCGTACACACCAACCACAGGCTTTATCTCCCGCAATTGCTGTACAAGCCCGAGCCCTCCGCCCCAATCTCCCGCATGCCAAATAACATCCACCGACTTAAAAAAATCGATGAACTCTTGCGACAATACCCCGTGGGTATCTGAAATCAGCCCAATGTACATATATATTTCTCCCATGCCCAAGCAGCAGCCAAAGTCTGCTCTATGCTGCGCTCGGCCTTCCAACCCAATTTTTTATTTGCCAAAGACGGGTCGGCCCAAATAGCTGTTACATCTCCATCCCTTCTTGGGGCAAATTCCCAATTCAGCTTTATACCATTCGCTTTTTCAAAAGCGGTTATCAACTCAAGCACGCTAAGGGCTGTGCCGGTGCCGATATTGAAAATTTCGTAAGGCGATTCCATTTTATCTTCGAGCATACGCTTTACTGCACACACATGAGCCTTTGCAAGGTCCACTATATCAATGTAATCGCGAAGGCAAGTGCCGTCCGGAGTAGGATAATCGTTCCCGAAGACACGAAGTTTTTCGCGCTTGCCAATAGCCGTTTGGGTAATGAAAGGTGCAAGATTGTTAGGCACACCGCGGGGAAGTTCACCGATAAGAGCGCTCGGATGGGCGCCGATGGGATTGAAATACCGCAGAGAAATGCCTTTTATGTTATCATATGCATTGACGCTGTCGCTCAGGAAGTCCTCGCACATCTGCTTTGTATTTCCATAGGGGGAAGTGGCCGGCAGACGCGGAGACTCCTCTGTTACAGGACATTGCTCGGGCTCGCCGTATACTGTTGCAGAAGATGAAAACAGCACATTGCAGCCATGCACCTTGGCCTGCCCGAGTATATTAAGAAAGCTGTCAAGATTGTTCTGATAATATTTAAGCGGTTCTGCAACGCTTTCTCCCACAGCCTTATAAGCGGCAAAATGAATGACTGCATCTATTTTAAAACGATTAAACAGAGCTTCCACCTCCGCGCTGTCGCAAAAATCCATACGCACAAGGGGAATTTCGCACCCCAATATTTTGCAGACTCCATTATAGTTGGTGTCATCGCAGTTGGAAAAGTTGTCGGCAATAAGCACATCGTAGCCTGCCTGAAATAGTTCTACGGTAACATGGCTTCCTATGAAACCTGCTCCTCCCGATACCAATACTCTCATTTTATGTTTGTGTTAAAATTTTGCATGTTTTTGGCGTTAGCGTCAAGGCTGTTCCGGCGCCTGCCTCTAATTCTATATTTGTTTTGAATTTTGCGTGTCTTGTATGTTGTTGCGGCTTTCCGGCTTGAAAGAAAACTCGCAGCCGCAAAAAGTCTGATTATAAAAGTTTTGTTCGCGGATAATCTCATTTCTGCGAGCCTGCAGGCCTCCTTTCCGCCAGTTTTGGGGCCAAAAGGCAAGGCTGTCTTTAACTTTTTCACAAGCCCAATCGCCCGCCTCTTCCACTTGTTGCAAGGATTTCCAACGGGACGAAGCCAAAGAGGTGGCAAGGCAGCCGAAGCCGTGCTCCGCAGCATATTTTGCAGCACGCAGAAGTCTGAATTTAAAACAGTTAAGGCAGCGCTCGCCACGCTCCGGATAAGAAGCAAGGTCATCAGATAGATTTTCGTTTTGGAAAGCCAGCCATGCAGAGTGGTCGTATTCATCAACAACAATCGGAAGTCCGAAGTTCGCAGCGTAAGGCTCGAGCACAGCAAGACGCTTGGCATTTTCTTCCGGTGTAGAAATGTTGGAGTTGCTCCAAAAGATTGTGGGTTTTAATCCTTGAGCGCATAAAGCCTCGATAATCGCGCCGCTGCATGGAGCGCAGCATGCGTGAAGCAAAATCCCGGTTTTAGGCGGACATAAATTCATGAAGTACAAACTTACATAAAATCTCTCAATTTTACTCTCGCTTGAATATACTTCAAACTTGATTTATAGAAGAAAACTGATTTCTTTTATTAGTAATTGATATTAGCAAAAGCCTAAAGAGATAACCATGTCCTGCGTATCAAGTCCTAATCAAACCGCAAGGTCCCTGTACAAAAGAATGGCGGGGAAATGCCGGCGGAGTATTGTTGCGGTATGTCGTTTATGTCGAGCAGGTTATTCAAGATGGCATAAACGGTAAGGCCTGCAACGGTTTTGATGCCTGTTTTACGTGTAATGTTTTTTCGGTGGGTTATAACAGTATTGATGGAGATGTTATGGCGGTCCGCTATCTCTTTATTCAAAAGGCCTTGCGCAACCGAAACAAGAATCTCCTTTTCCCGCTCGGAAAGAATATCAGCGGAATTGGAATCCGAATCTTCATTACCTTTCTCCGTCTCAAGCGACTCAGGGATGACTTTGGCGCTCGGGTCTTCGATAAGCCGAACCATAGGCACCAATACCTCATCTTCTATACGGGTGTGGCATTTAAGGTCTTTTTGCAAGGCGAAGAGGTAATTCAGCAGGCGAACCCTCAACGTGTCGTCGCAAAAAGGAGGCAAACTCTTAAGTATCAAAGATTTAAGATCCAAAAGAGTCTCATTTATGCTGGAATGATTTTCCTCAAATTTATCTATCGAAAACCCCGGCATCCTCTTTCCGCGAAGCAATCCCTTCACATAAGGAATAACCTCTTCTTCCTCATAGGCAAAATGCTTGTCCAATTCGGTCTTATAATCGCTGAAAAACTTCCAAATCACCTGCTTTTGCGCCTGAGTACACGGCTGAATCAGCGTTTCCATATTGCCTGCAATAGCCACTAATGCGCTGTTCAGATAATAGTCGTGACTCTGATGCAAATATCGGATAATATCTTCTACGCTCCCTTTCCTGAGCACTTCTTCTGACGGGCGAAAGTCTTTATAGGAGTAAATATTGCAAATTAATATAAAGGTGGTGGTGTCTAAATGATGCTTCTCGCACAATTCCCCGACTGTTCGCTCACCGAAAGCCCCCTCTATGCCCAAACGCACAAGCACCGACAAAAGATGATAATTGGCCTCTATGAGGTCCGCCATTTTTGTATTGGAAGTAAGAACTTTCATGAAACTGATTTAGTAAAAATCCTTGTCTGACAAATACTGCTTATATGTAATCGTCTGTCGCTTCCGGGTCATAGCGTCCGGCCTTGAATTCCACAATTACACTCGGCTCAAAAACTTC
>JAAZIW010000107.1 GCA_012800665.1 Rikenellaceae bacterium | reverse complement strand
GCGCCACCGAGCGGCGGGGGTACATTCCTTCGTTACAAGAGAGGATGATAAGGGATTCGAAGTCCAATGCGCGTGTTTCGAGCGGTCCCATTATCTGCATGCCCTTGAGCGGCTCTCCCTGAAAAGGCACGGCCTCGGCAGAGAGCAATTGCAGCAAGAGTCTCCACCAGGTTTTATTTTCTACCGGAGGATTGAGTTCCTGCAAGCGAGTGAGTGACTTGTAGCTGTACATTGCAAATTCCAGCTCCATACTCATATCGGTGCGGCCTCGAATCGTGTGGGCTATTTTGAGTATTATCTCTTTCAGATATTTTGCGTTGTCTTCCGCCTTGCGGAAAATGGCCTCCAAAAGGCCCCCGGAGGCGAATTCCTTAGCGGGAATATAATATTTTGCATCCTTTTTTATTTTTTCCGTCAGAGCCGCTTCCTCCTTGGCAATGGCGCTGCGGAAAACCCCATTGGAGAATATGGCCCACACCTGTCTATGATAGAAAGATATTCCGGAATCATTTTCGCGAAGAGAGCCCTGCAAATCTCCAATCAAACTCAACAGCCCCATCCATTCGCTGCCGCTCATAGGATAGCCCATGGTTACGTTTATTTCCTTTATTTCGGAGGGAATACTGTTTAGAACATTCACCAGCAGGCCTTCATCGGGCAGAACAATCGCCGTGTGAATATCGTGGGGAGGACCGAGCTTTTCCAGGATTTTTGGCAGAAGTTTGGTCTGACCTATGGCGGAAGGTACGCTCAGAACATTGATTTCCGGTCTCTGCAAACCTTCAGGATCAATTTCAAAAGCCTGACCGAACATCTTAATGTTTTCTGCCATAAAGAAAGCAGACTTGTTTTCGGGGGCTTTGATTTCGGCAGAAGAGAAATCCCAACAGAACTCTGCTATCTGCGCCTTCTTCATCTTTAAAAGCAGGGTCTTTTCACATTCGTTCAGTGCGTTGAGACCGACAAATACGAATTTGGTTCCGGGCTCAAAATAGCGGTCAAGAATATCCACAACACTCTCGTTCTCAAGCTCTTTTGCAAGAGTGCGGTAAATTTGCCCCTCGTATGATATTCCTTTTTCGAGAAGAGTATCGTTATAGCTGTTATATAGGGGCAGAAGGATATTCCAAATTTGCAGAAACTTTTGCTTTATGGGGCCGTCCTGACGGAAGTGACCTAAAAACTCGTTTATGGCTTTCTGCTGCTCTTCGTTTAGGAAAGACAAGTCTTGCATGCTCTTGAATTCTTCTACATTCTTCCAGAGCTTCTCAGGGTCTGCTAAATATTTATCCACATCATTAAAGTCCGAAAGCATTACACTGCCCCAATAAATAAAGTCATCGAGGGGCTCTGCTTCGGGATTCAGTTTTCGGTAGCAGTCGTAAAGAACGAGCAGCTGTTGTATAGAGTCGGCTTCGTGCCCTTTGGTGAGGCGGTAGAAGAGACTGCTCATTGTAAGGCACTCCGGAGCCATTGTGGTACGTCCTGCCTTGGCAACCTCTTCACTTAGATATTTCTTGAAAAAGCTAAGCGCTCTTTTGTTGGGGAAGACAAAACAGAGCTTTCTCATGGAGCCCTTTGTATAATAATGCCTTGCAATCTGCCTAAGGAATTCTGTCATTATCGTAAATCTGTGATTATCCAGTCGGAGCCTAATTTGGAGGTGTCGAAGATGAAGGCGGAAGAGTCTTCAGGAGCCCGGCTTATGCTTATGTTTTCTGCATTGAAGTCGATATTTATGCCGTGAGCCTCATTCTTAAGAGTGCAGGAGAGGGTTTTACCGGTATAACGGGAAATAGTGATGTCCTCAAAATCCTCCAAACGCGACACTATAGAGCCCTCCGACTTTGAAACAAGCACTTCTTTTGCCTTTCTGTCCACAGTCCAAACGGTGCTTCCGTCGCAATAGGTTTCGATTCCGTTCTCGTTCAGGTAATATTTATGTTTATGCAATAAGGCGGTGCCGCTGCTTTTCAATGGAAAATCCCCTTTAAGGGCATAACTGTAATTACAGCTTATTGCATTGTCTCCCTTTAATAAAGCAATGACATCATTGATTGAATTCTGAGCCATTGAGGGGTTTGCAAATGCAAGCGCCGAAACCGCTATGGCAAGAATTCTTTTCATTCGAGGTTTTCCAAAATGGTTTCCAAGTCTTCTAGTTTGGATATAAGAACACTGCGGGGTCTGCTGCCATCCTGCGGACCCACTATCCCCGCCTTTTCCAATTGGTCCATCACACGGCCTGCCCTGGCATAGCCCATGCCCAAGCGGCGTTGAAGGTCGGAGGTGCTGCCCCTTTGAGTTGTAACTACCAATTGAGCGGCTTCCATAAAGCGCTCATCCCTCTCGCCGACTTCACCGAATTCTCCGCTTTGGCCTGCTTCCCTTGCTTCCGGCAGATAATACGGGGTATTGTAGCTCTTTTTATAGCCGGTCTGTTCGCCGATGAATTTAGTAATGGCATCTATTTCTTTGCCGCTTACAAATCCGCATTGTATACGCTCATTGTCGATACCTGCGCTCCAAAGCATATCTCCCTTGCCTATCAGTTTTTCTGCTCCAGGTGAATCCAAAATGGTCTGGGAATCTATCCTGGAGGCCACTCTGAAGGCTATGCGCATAGGGAAATTGCTCTTTATTATACCCGAAATCACATCCACTGATGGCCGCTGGGTGGCAAGAATAACATGTATGCCGGCGGCCCGTCCTTTTTGAGCCAGGCGCACGATGCTGTTGGTGATGCTCTTGGATGCTTTGCGCTTCTCCGGAGAAGAGCCTGTGGTCATGGTAAGATCGGCGTATTCATCCACAATGGTAACGATGTAGGGAAGATACCTGTGGCCTTGGTCGGGACGAAGTTTGCGGGCCTTGTATTTTTCGTTGTAGGAAGTGATTTTGTTTACTCCCGCCTCACTTAAGAGTTTGTAGCGTTCGTCCATTTCTGTGCACAGGCTGCTGAGCCGCTGCTCAGCGTCCTCAAGAGTTTTCACTATCGCTTTCTTCTTTTCTTCTTCCTCGCCTTCTGCATTTGGCAGAACAGCCAAATAATGGTAGAGAAGCCTGTTGTAGGCGCTGAATTCCACCATTTTGGGGTCGATGAAGACGAATTTGAGCTCTGAGGGATGTTTTCTATATAGGAGTGAGGATATTATTACATTGAGGCATACGCTCTTGCCCTGCTTGGTGGCGCCTGCAATCAGCAGATGGGGGGCATCTGCAAGGTCGAACACCTTTACTTCTTGAGTGATGGTATAACCGATTGCAACAGGCATTTCGTAATTGGAATCACGGAAATTTGCGCTGTTCAGAAGGCTTTTGAGAGACACTATGCTGGGGGTGTCATTTGCAACCTCGATTCCTACACAATCCGGCAGATTAACTATCCTGACGCCCCTGGCTTTAAGGCTGAGAGCTATGTCTTCGTGCAGTTTTTTAATATTGGAAATCTTTACTCCCGGAGCGGGAATCACCTTATAAAGCGTTACCGTAGGGCCTATTATGGCTTTTACATCAGTAACCTCTATGCCATAGGTCAGAAGAGCCGCGCGGATTTTATTATTGTTGCGGCCGAGCTCTTGGTCGGAAACCTCGCGCTTGCCCGAGGAGTGGTTGTCCAAAAGGTCGATGCTCGGGAACTTATAATTCGGAAGCCCGTCCGGAGGGTCCAAGCGATTATCGATAGGCTCCAGTTCTTTTATCTCGGCATCTAAAGTATCATCTTTAACCACCTCGATATCTATATCATCACCGGTTTCGCTTTCTTCAGCTTCCAATTCTTCTCCGGCAACCATCTCTCCGTCTTCTTTCCCGGCCGGTTTTCTTCGGAATAATGACCTCTTTTCCCTCTTCTTTTTCCCATCTTCTTTTTCAGACTCAAGCTTGGCAGACTCTTCATCCGTCTCTTCCCTTTGATATTCGGAAGAAGCTTTCTTTTTCTTAGAAGCGCCTAAATTATATACCCATGAGGTGAAAGTTTTAGATGAGAAAAATAAATAGACCGCGACGAGCAGCAATACTAAAATGCCCGTTACTACGGGTTTGAAGAGATTGTAGCTCCATGCAATGACTTGTTTTCCG
>JAAZIW010000106.1 GCA_012800665.1 Rikenellaceae bacterium | reverse complement strand
TGATACAGCGCTTTTCGAAATAAATCTTGTGCATAATTATTGCTATCTTTGCAAAATTAAGAAATTATTGTGAAATGACGGAATATAAAAGCAAGCATGGTCTTGTGAACCGCCCCCAAGCCGAGCTTTACATGGCTTTTACAGACCTTAGGAATTTCCTGCGTTTTCTTCCCGAAGACAAGCAAAAGGATGTGACGGCAAGCTTCGATACCCTTAACGCCAGCGTGAACGGCATTAGTATCGGGGTGAAAGTCACGCGCAGGGAGCCTTATTCCTATATAGAATTGCAGTCGCACGATAGTCCGTTGAAATTTACGCTCATGCTGCATTTCGATATTTCTTCCGAAAATCCGGCTAAAACCGATTTTTATATAATCGTTAATGCAGAGCTCGATTTTATGACCAAGATGCTCATCGGAGGTAAAATCAAGGATGGTCTGAATAAGATAGTCGACGGTTTGGTGGATGTATCCGAAGGCAGAATGCCCGAAGGAGTTCCGGCTGACTTCATGGACAAAATGAAGTTCTGATAAAATGCCCCCTTTCAGCACAGCCATACGCCTGAATCCTTTCAAAGGATGCGAAGGGCCCGAAGGAGAGCCTGTCGCCTGGAGCCGGTATGGCCGCATATTGTCTGAAAGGCCTAATTTCACCCTCGACCCGCTTTTTCATGCCGGCTGCTATTATGTGCAGGACAGTTCCGCCATGTATGTCGGATATATCTTCCGCAAATATATTGCCGTTTTGGAGACAGGTGCAGCAAAGGGTGCTTCGGCGGGTTCGGCAAAGTGCGCTTCGGCAGGCGCAGCAGAGAAGTCTTCGGCAGGCGCAGACGGGCAAAGGGGTGGAAAAGGCGTTGGTCCCGTTATCAGAGTTTTGGATTTATGCGCTGCACCGGGCGGTAAAACGAGCGATTTGTCCACTTCTTTAAGGGAGGCCTTCGGGGATAATTTCTGCTTGATAGCTAATGAGGTGATAAAGTCGAGGGCTGCGGCGCTGAAAGATAATGCGGCCCGCTGGGGAGATTCCAATGTGGTGGTTACCAGCGCAGACCCTGCGGTTTTCGGCAGGAACATGACGGGGTATTTCGATGCCATAATAGCGGATGTGCCCTGCAGCGGTGAGGGAATGTTCCGCAAGTCCCAAAAGGCCATAGAAGATTGGAGCCCCGCTACGGTGGATTTGTGCGCCGCGAGGCAAAAGCGTATTTTGGGGGATGTCTGGCCGGCTCTGAAAGAGGGAGGTCTGCTGGTTTATTCCACTTGTACCTATGAAGATAAGGAGAATGATGATAATTTAGAATGGGCTGCTGATACGCTCGGAGGGGAAATTTTCCGGCCCGAAAATGAATTTGCCGAATACGGGGTGAGGCTCACTCGGCATGGCAATCTGCTTAAAGCGGGCGAGGTGCCGGGCGAGGGGCAGTGGGTGGGGGCCTTGCGTAAGACGGCGGCATCTCCCGTTACCAAAAAGCCCATTATACCTTCTCCTTTGGCATTGGAGGAAAGCGACCGCGTGCTGGCCATAAACTATGCGCCCGAATATCCTGTGGTGGAATTGGAGTTAAGCGATGCGCTTAAATATCTTCATAGAGATGCCCTTTATTTGCCTGACGCCCCGAAAGGCCTGATTATTGCGGCTTATAAGTCGCATCCCTTGGGACTTGCAAAAAATCTTGGTACTCGTTGCAATAATCTGCTTCCCAAGAGCAGAAGAATACTTATGGACGTATGAAAAAATATTTTCTTACAATAATATCCGTCTTTCTCGGTCTTAATGCCTTGGCCCAGACTCCTGAGGAATTCAAACAGCAATACCTGCTCCAGACTAAGGTGGCGGGCTTGTCCGGACTTGGCGTTAAAACCGTTCTTAATAGCTGGGAAGCGGCTCATCCGAATGATACCTCCATGTTGGAGGCGGGCTTTTTCTATCATTTGGACAGGGCCCGCGGCAGTACCGTAGTTGCCAGACCCGAAAAGAAATATCTCGGCCTTGCCCCCGCCCTCACCCTTAAAGACAGCACCGGCAAAGACGTTTATTATTATGAGCTTCCTCTTTACGAAGAGGAGCAGTTCTCCCTCAGCCAGAAGTATTTGGACAGGGCTATAAGTTTGGCTCCCGATAATCTAAGCTATCGCTTCCAGAAGATTACTACTCTTCTCGATTATGAAGGCGAAAGCCCCGATATGGCAGCGAGCGCCCTTCTTAATCTTATTGAACTGAATTACGACAAATCGCCCCACTGGAACATGGACGGAAAGCTTATGAGCGGGGAGGATTTTGTAAATGCGGTAAAAGAATATTGCTATGCTTTCTGGCAGCTCGGCACTCCCACCGGCTATGAGAGTTTTCACAGGGTTTCTTCCAGAATGCTTAAAAGCAATCCCAAAGATGTGGTATTCATAGATAATTTAGGCTCTTACTGGCAGGTTTATAAACGCGATTACAAAAGAGCGGCCAGGTATTATAAAAAAGCCCTAAAAATCGACCCTGATGATTATGCAGCAACACACAATCTGAAAATACTTAAAAAACAAAAATCCCGATGAAAAATTTATTTTTAGTGATGATTCCTATATTGACATTGGCGGCATGCCAACCCAAGACAGAAAAGATTCCTGCTTTGGATTTATCCAACCTCGACACCACCTGCTCTCCCGGACAGGATTTCTATAAATATGCAACTTACGGCTGGCAGGTGAAAAATCCTCTCAAACCGGAGTTTGCCCGTTACGGCAGTTTTGACAGGCTGAGAGAGAATAACGAAATCCGTCTCAATGAGCTCTTTGCTTCCATGACAACCATGAAAACAAAGCAGGGCACGATTGAGCAGAAAATCGTAGACCTTTACAAGCAGGGCCTCGACTCGATTCGCATGAATAAAGAGGGAACGGAGCCTGTAAAGCCTTATGTGGCTCAGATTTATGCCGCTGAGGGCAAAGAGGAGCTTGCAAAGTTAATAGCCGCTATGCACGATGTAGGAGAAGGACCCTTCTTCGGCGGCGGTGTCGGAGCAGACCTCATGAACAGCGATATGCAGATTTTCTATCTGTCCCAAAGCGGACTCGGCATAGGCGACCGCGATTATTATCTTAAGCTCGAGAATGCTTCAATCAAGGAGGCATACCGCAATTTCCTTAACAGGATTTTTACGCTTTGCGGCTCGGACAGGGCGCAGGTGGCGGCCGATAACGCTGTATTCGTAGAAGAAGTGCTTGCCCTCAATTCCTGGACACGCGAGCAGGAAAGGGATTATGCGGCTCAATACAACCCTATGAGCAGCAAGCAGATAGTAGAAAACTACAAGGGCTTTCCCTTTGCTGTTTATTTTGCCGCAAGGAATATTCCCGAGCAGGAGAAAATAATAGTTTGCGAGCCCTCTTTCTTTGAGGCATTCAGCAATTATTATGGCACGGCTGATATTCAGGTGCTTAAAGATTATTTGGCGGCTCAGCTCATATCCTCTTCGTGCG
>JAAZIW010000012.1 GCA_012800665.1 Rikenellaceae bacterium | reverse complement strand
CTTTTGGTGGAAAAACTCGATTCAACCATAATCTAAAATATCATGCCAATTTATCTTATTCTCATTATTGTATTCGTGGTGATAGTTACTTTCGCCGCAATACTCAGGCGCTACCGCCGCTGCCCTTCCGACAAAATTCTTGTCATCTATGGTAAAACAGGGCGCAAATCCTCTGCAAAGTGTATTCATGGCGGAGCCGCCTTTATCTGGCCCGTCTTCCAGAACTACGCATACTTAGACCTCAAACCCATCAGTATCGAGTGCAATCTTACCAACGCACTTTCCAAGCAGAACATCCGCGTGGACGTTCCCTGCCGCTTTACTGTGGGTATCTCTACCGAGCCCGAAAGCATGACCAACGCATCAGAGCGTCTTCTTGGGCTTACCAATTCGGCTATCCAAAGCATTGCAACCGATATTCTTTTCGGTCAGCTGCGTTTGGTGATCGCCACCATGAACATCGAGGAAATCAATGCCGACCGCGATAAATTCTTGGCCAATGTTTCTACAAACGTAGAGGCGGAGCTTCGCAAAATCGGTCTCAAACTGATAAACGTGAATGTTACCGATATACGTGATGAATCGGGCTACATCGAGGCTCTTGGGAAAGAAGCCGCAGCAAAGGCCATCAACGATGCCAAAAAGAGCGTAGCCGAACAAAACCGCTTCGGTGAAACCGGAAAGGCCATAGCAGATAAGGACACCCGCGTAAATGTAGCTGCTGCAAACGCCGAAGCTGTGATGGGTGAGAATAACGCTAAGATTGAGATTGCTAATTCCGATGCTCTTCGCCGCGAAAAAACCGCTGAGGCCGACCGCATTGCGGTTGCTGCCGAAAAAGTTCAGGCTGCTAAGGCACTTGAAGAGGCTTACAAAAGCGAGCGCGATGCCGAGCTTGCACGCGCCGAGCGCGAAAAGGCCACCCAGCAGGCGAATATAGTGGTAGCTGCCCAAATCGATAAAGAAAAGCAGATAATTCAAGCCGAAGCTCAAGCCGAGCAAGCCCGCCGTATTGCCAAAGGTGAGGCGGATGCCATTTATGCCAAGATGGAAGCACAGGCGCGCGGTACTCAAGAAATTCTTACCAAGCAGGCAAGTGGTTTTGCCGAGACCGTTTCAGCAGCCGGAGGCGATCCGCAAAAGGCAGTTTTGATGATGATTGCCGACCGTCTGCCTGAGCTTGTGAAGACTCAAGTAGAGGCCATCAAGGGCATCAAGATAGACAAGGTTACCGTTTGGGACGGAGGTAAAGGAAGCAAGGACGGCAAAACTGCCACTGCGGGATTTCTTAGCGGCCTTGCAAGCAGCATTCCTCCGCTGGAAGACCTTTTCAAGATGGCCGGAATGAGTTTGCCCGATTATCTTAAGGGGCGTGCGGAAGAAGGTTGTGAGAGCGATTCGGACGCTCGCACAGAAACTCCATCCAAGGATGCTGCCGAAAGCCCTCAGGTAAAAAGCAAGCCCTATAAAAAGGAGTAAAAAACTGTGGCTATAATAGTTAATATAGATGTAATGCTGGCACGCCGGAAGATGTCCTCCGGCGAGCTGGCAGAAAAGATGGGCATCACTCCGGCAAATCTGTCGATACTCAAAACCGGCAAGGCGAAAGCGCTGCGAATCACCACCTTGGACTCGCTCTGCCGCTGCCTCGACTGTCAACCGGGCGACCTGTTGGAATACAGAGAAGAGGAATAGTAGAGCGAGCGTAAAATGTAACTCTCTGACTATCAGCGAAATCCTTAAAGAACACCCGAAAATTTGGCTGACCTTGTTTTATGTTCTGCCTCAGTATCAGCACTTTCCATTTTACGCTCGGTAATCGCTTCCATCAATCTATTGCAATAAGCCTAATGCATTGAACGGTTTTGCCGACAATTTGGTTAATCGGTTAACCTTTTTTATCCATAATTCGGTTAATAGAATAACCTTTTTTGCCACAATTTGGTTAATTGATTAACCTTTTCAATCCATTATGATGAGTAATGGGGAGGGATGACTGAATTGCAGAGTAACGATGTCGGAATCGGTGCGGTTCAGGGTGGCGGGCCACCTTCTGCTCAAATCCACTCCTTCAAGGGGCCAGATAAGGCCTGTACAACGGATGCTGAGCGATGGGTCGGTGCTGAAGAACGACATTTTGCGGCCCTCGCCCACGTGGAGTTCCACCGGCCGGAAGCCGGAGACAACAAATGAGGTGCTATAGTCGCTGACCATCTCAATTTTAAGACCTTGCGCTTCAAGGCAGGAATTAAAACATGATGGAAAGGCAGAATGGTCTTTCGGCTTAAAACAAGACTTAGGACAACATGGAGAGGAGGATAAGCCCTTCGCTTCGATATGGGAATGAGGGGCGGGGTCTTGTGATAGCGTGAACGGTCCAATGGATTCAGGCCCTGACTCCCCCCTCTGTTTGGAATCAGCAAATTCATCCATGGCGCGGCGCTCCCACTCCATAAGCCAGCCGAAATTACCGATGGTGTGAGCCTCTTCTTTCCCGCTGGCGCCCAATATATAAATATCGGATGCTTCCGGCCAGCGCTCGCGCACTACGCCAAATGCTTTTGCGAGGTCGTTGTCGTCCTGTCCGGCGAGGTGTACAAGGCAATCGGCGTACTGTTGCTGAATTCTGCGCGGCGTAGAGTCCATATCGCCAACAATAAGAGCAGGCTCAAGACCGAGTTTTTTCAGGCGTCCTATATTATACCGACTATCGCAGCAAACTATGACATCCGCCGTTCTAAGCAGATAAAGCGGGTATTCTTTTTTTGGAAACTCTCCATTACAAAGTATGACAACGCTTTTCATAGTTAATACATAAACGATTTAAGAATGCCGGACGGAAGGTTAAATAAAAAACAGAAGATTGAATGAAAATGCAGTAATTGTCAAACAACAGCGTTCAGCAAAGACAAGACTATAAAAACTATTGTTGCGAACCGGCGACTATGTCGAGGATTTCGGAAGTTATCTGCTGTTGGCGTTCCTTATTGTATTCAAGTGTAAGGTCGTCTAAGAGGTCTTGCGCATTATCAGAGGCGGTTTGCATAGCAATAATGCGAGCGGCATGTTCGGCGGTAATGCTGTTTAGAAGCATCGAGTAAATTTTTAAGCTCAAAATTCGAGGCTTCAGTTCTGCAATTATCTCTTTTGCAGATGGCTCAAATATATAATCGGGGCCTTCCTCAACATAACTATCGGCATATTCGGTAAAGTCAGAAGAAGAAGGGGAGGAAGAGGAAGAAGGGGAAGGGGAAGGGGAAGAATGTGCAGAGGAAGAGGAGGAAGAGGAGGGGAGAGCCGAAGAAGCCGAAGACTTCCCTGAAACAACCGGACTCTCAGCCTCAAAGGGTAAATACCGCTCCAAAACAACTTCTTGTTTGGAAGAGGAAATAAAGCGGTTATAAACAAGCACCACGCCTGCATATTTGCCTGAATTATAAGCCTCGACAAGCGCTGTTGCCAAATGGGTTGCGGCCTCGTAAGTCGGGTGCGCTGCCAAATCGTTCAGGTCTAAAACGGAAGGAGGGGTTGCAGAGGAGGAAGAGGAAGAGGAAGATGGGTCGGAGGCGAAAATAGGGACGGCAGGGGACGGGAAGCCGGCTTTACGAAGGGGGTCGGCGATTTTGCGGCCTATGGCGAAGATGTCGGCATTTCTGTTGAGATGCTCTAAAACAGCCTCAACTTTGCGAAGGAT
>JAAZIW010000105.1 GCA_012800665.1 Rikenellaceae bacterium | reverse complement strand
GCATCGGATTGGGGATTCTAAGATAATTGCAACGCATGCGAAGGGCTCTTGTCATAACTTATTATTGGCCTCCGACAGGAGGCTCCGGGGTGCAGAGGTGGGTGAAATTCGCCAAACATATGCCGGAGTTCGGATGGCAGCCTGTGATTTACACGCCCGAGAATCCTGAGCAGCTTGCAGTTGATGACAGTCTTCTTGTGGACATTCCGGAGCAGACCGAAATTATAAAGCGTCGTATCGTAGAGCCCTACGCCTTGGCCCGCAATATTTTAGGCGGTTCCAGCGAAAAAGGAGCGGGGGTTAATCCCGTGAATAAGCAGGAGAAATCATTAAAGCAGAAAATCGCGCTTTGGGTAAGAGGTAATTTTTTTGTGCCTGACCCCCGCGTGTGGTGGGTGTGTCCCTCGGTAAGGTTTCTGCGCAATTATCTGAAAAGGCATCCGGTGGATGTGATTGTTTCTACCGGGCCGCCGCAGAGCATGCATCTGATTGGCCTTGAACTGCATAAAATCACCGGCATTCCTTGGGTGGCGGATTTCCGCGACCCTTGGACGGAGTTGTTTTATTTCAAGCATTTGGGCTTGAGCCCGAAGGCGGAAAGGAAGCATAGGCAGATGGAGCAGGAGGTATTGGACAGAGCATCTGCGATTGTGGCGGTTACGCCTATGGTGCAGGCGGATTTTCAAAATGTCACGAATACGCCCGTGCATCTTATAAGCAACGGATTCGATGAAGATGATTTCGGGATTGCGACTGGTGGCGGCTCTGTTAGCAGCAGTAACTCCTCGGCAAGCGGGGGCTCTTCGGCTGGCAAAAAACGCACGGACACCAAATTCCGCATTGTCCATACCGGTCTTTTCGCAAGCGACGGCAACCCCTTAGCCCTTTGGGATGCTATAGCCGGTCTTCCTTTCAAAAACCGGATAGATATTAGATTAGCCGGCAAGGTGGATGCCGAAATAGTGGAGGCCATAAAAGATGCCGGCTTGGAGCCCAATCTCTCTCTGTTAGGATATATCAGCCATGATGATTCTGTTCAAGAATTGAAAAATGCCGATATGCTCATTCTTCCGCTTCGGCAGGAACCCGAATATAAAAAAGTGCTCCCCGGCAAAATCTTCGAATATCTTGCATCCTTGAAGCCGGTATTAGGCATAGGGCAGGAAGATGGAGCGGCGGCGCAGTTGCTGTGCGAGTCGAATGCCGGAATCATGCTGGACTGGCCGCGCGGAGAAGCCATGGCAGACTTCATCTGCAAAGTCAGGAACGGCGAATTCAAGGCGTTGGGAATAGGGATAGAGAAGTATTCGCGCCGGAATCTCACAAAAAAAATGATAGATTTGTTTGAACAGCTATGAAGAATAAAAACAAGATACTCACCTATGTGCTGATAGTAATAGGGTTTTTAGTGCTCGCCTATTCATTCACTCCTCAAGTGCTTGGTGGCAAGATTGTGAACCAAAGCGATATAAGCGGCTGGCAGGGAATGGCGCGCGAAAGTTCTGTATGGAATGCCGCTCATCCCGAAGACCCCGCCCTTTGGAGCAACTCCATGTTCGGAGGCATGCCCACAATATCTTACAGCACCCCCACTAAAGGCGACCTTACACAGCAACTCTACGACTTTCTGCTCTTGGGCAGAAGACCGGCAACTTATCTTTTTATAGCATTGCTCGGCGGCTTCCTGCTGATGCTCGCTTTCGGGCTACATCCCCTCATAGCTATAGGCGGAGCCATCGCCATAGCCTTCTGCTCCTACAACTTCCAAATCATTCAAGTAGGGCACAATACAAAGATGCAGGCCATAGCATTCATGCCTTGGGCCCTTGCGGCGGTGGTCTATTCATATAAAGCAAAAAAATGGCCTCAGGCGCTACTCGGAGGCGCCCTGTTCGCACTCGCCGTGAGCTTTCAGGTTAAAGCCAATCATCCCCAAATATCTTATTACCTGGCAATCATTATTGCCATCTATGCCATTGCCGTTTTTATCTCGACACTCGTTGCGAAAAAACGCGTAGGCCGCTTTTTTATCATCTCCGGGTTGCTATTGGTTTTCGGCTTAGTGGGAATCGGCACCAACGCCACCAAACTCATCCCCACTTGGGACTACACCCCTCATTCCATGCGGGGAGGCACCACAAAAACCGCAGATGGCGAGGCTCGGAAAGGGCTTGACATCGACTATGCCACGGCCTGGAGCTACGGCTGGGAGGAACTTCCCAACCTGATGATTCCCAATTATAACGGAGGCTCTTCGGCAGGCGCCCTTGGCCCCGACTCTCAAACGGTCAAGCTCCTTAAACGCTCCAGGCAGCCTAATATTCGCGAAATTTCAAAGAATCTTCCTCTCTATTGGGGTCCTCAACCCTTTACCGCAGGGCCTATGTATATGGGGGCGATTACAATTTTCCTCTTTTTGTTAGGGCTTTTCTGTTGTAAAGGAAAGGATAGATGGTGGCTGTTGGCGGCTACCTTGCTGGCGATTTTTTTAGCGGCAGGGAGTCACTTTTTAGCGTTTACCAAGTTCGCCATGAAAGTATTTCCGCTTTATAATAAGTTCCGTACTGTGTCGATGGCGTTAGTGATTTTACAGGTAACTCTGCCGGTGCTCGGCTTTATAACTTTGGACAGGATTGTGCGCGGCAACATTCCTTTAAAGGATTTCCGGCGCGGTTCCTGGCTCGCATTGGCGCTGACGGCCGGTTTCTGCATATTAGCAGCATTGATTCCTTCTATTGCGGGAAGCTTCAGCGGCTCGGCGGATGCGGGGATGCAGGAAATTTTGACAGATGCCCTTCGGGCGGACAGGCGTGCGCTTTTGGTTAAGGATGCCTGGATGTCGGCGGCGCTTATACTGCTTTGCTGGGGGCTGCTTTGGTGGGGATATGGCTTCGGCAAGGCTTCGGAAGATGCATCCGTGCGCAACCGCAAGCTGACGGCCGCCTTGGGGGTAAGCGCTCTTGTGCTGATAAATATGTTTGCGGTGGGCAAGCGCTATCTTAATGATGACCATTTTGTTACCCCGCGCTTTTTCATCGGTCAGTTTGATAAGAGGCCGGTAGATAAGGCTATTTTAGCTGATGAGGACCCGTCTTACCGTGTTTTGGATTTGACGGTAAATGTTTTCAACGATTCGCATCCCTCTTATTGGCATAAAAATATAGGCGGATATTCCCCTGCCAAATTGCAAATCTATCAAGAGTATATTGAGAGCCATCTGCAAGGTGAGATTACGCAAATCTATTCTTCGATTGGCAAGGCCGCCACTTTGGAAGAAGCGGAAGCCATGCTTCCTGAATTGGAGGGGCTTTCCAAGTTGAATTGCCGCTATATTATTTTGAATGGAGATATGGCCCCGCTGAGGTACCCTCATGCGCGAGGGAATGCCTGGTTTGAGGAGGATGGCGCGGGCAGGCGCATCGAACTTTTAAGCTATACCCCAAACGAACTCCGCTACCGTTATACGACACCTTGTAATGCAAAAGCGGTCTTCAGCGAAGTTTATTACCCTGACGGATGGACGCTAAAAGTAGTCGATACGGGCGAGCTTCTGCCTATCAGTTTGTCTGACGATGTGTTCCGCTCGGCAATACTCCCCGCAGGCGAGCACGAGCTTGTAATGCGCTTTGCTCCGGACTCTTACGCAAGGGGTTACAGACTTTCTCTAATCTGCTCCTTGCTTACCCTGCTGCTTGCCGCCGGCGCAATTGTTTATATGGTGGTTGGCAAAAAACAAAAAGTTGCAGAAGCGGGCGGTGCGCAAAAGGCAGCGGCCGAAAGTCAAACGCCTGCCACAAATGAAGGCCAAAAGGCAGCTGTGGCTGAAAAGCCGGTGACCGGCAAAAAACAAAAGGAAGATTAAGTGGAAGTTCGCGCCAAAAAATCCCTCGGCCAGCACTTTCTGGTAGACCTCTCCATCGCAGAGCGCATAGTTGCCGCTCTGAATTCCTCGCAGGCTCTTGAAACAAGTCCCGGCGGACCTGCACCCTCCGAGACGTTTAAAACTCTTTGCTCAAATGGTCAAACGCCTCAGGCCGAAAGTGGCAAATCTACCTCAACCAAGGCCTACCAAACTCCTTGCAGGGCCTCCTCTTCTGCTGAGGCCGCTCAAACTGAAAGTGGAAAATCTCCATCTGCAGAAGCATTCCAAACAAAAGGCGTCAATTCTCCTTCCGGCAAAACCGATGTGCTGGAAATCGGCCCCGGAATGGGCGTGCTTACTCGATTCCTGCTGCAGCGCAAGGACATCAATCTTAAAATGGTAGAACTGGACAGCGAGTCAGTGGATTATCTAATGAATAATTTCAGCGCCCTTGAAGGCAAATTGTATCAGGCCGATTACCTTAAATTGGATGTTCATAAACTCTTTCCGGCAAAATATTCAATCATCGGCAACTTCCCCTACAATATCTCCTCGCAGATTTTCTTCAAGATTTTGGATGACCGCGACAGGGTGCCGGAAGTGGTGTGCATGATTCAAAAAGAGGTGGCTAAGCGCATTGCAGAAAAGCCAGGGAGCAAGACCTACGGCATTTTGAGCGTTTTGCTGCAAGCGTGGTACGACATCGAATATCTTTTTACCGTAGAGCCCGGCTCCTTCGCCCCGCCACCCAAAGTGCGCAGCGCTGTCATCCGCCTCCGCCGCAACTCCCGCAACGCACTGATAGCAAAGCCTCTCGGCACTCAAATAACGAAACGTGGTGCCGGTCCCATAACAGAACAGGCTGATGCCGCTATTTTAAATGAGGCTGATACCATACCCACAAGTCTAATCGGTGCGTCACCATCAGGGCAAACCAACGCACCTCTGAAGCAGACTGACACACCCGATAAGGGGGCCGCTGAAAACCAAGCCTGCGACGGACAGATTGAAATCGATGAAAAAATGTTCCGCAAAGTAGTCAAGACCGCCTTCGGTCAGCGCCGCAAAACCCTCCGCAACGCCTTGAAGCCTCTGCTTCCGGAAAACTTCGACCTTTCCTCCCCCATCCTTCAACAACGAGCCGAGCAATTAAGCGTAGATGACTTCATAAACCTCACTGCCAAAATCATCGCCGGCTAAGCTGCTTTTCCGCAAGCTTCGAGTCAAAGCTGTCTCGGCTACACCTAATCTTCTTTCTCCGGCCAAATCGCTTTTTCGCAGGCTTGGGAGCAAGACAACTTCGGCTACACTAAATCTTCTTTCTCCGGCCAAGTCGCTTTTTCGCAAACTTAGGAGAACAAAACAACTCTTTCGAATACCTCCAGCTACACCAAGACACCTCCTTGATGATGTGTCACGCCTCTAACCTGTTTTTCCCTGATTTTGGTAAACTTTTTTAGGACGATACAGCGAGCGTAAAATGGAAAGTGCTGATAATGACGCAGATCCTTAAACAAGGTCAAGAAAATTTTCGGGTGTTCTTTCATGATTTCGATGATAGTCAGCGAGTTACATTTTACGCTCGAATTTTGTTCAACTTAGAGGAAGCAGGGGGTATGACGAAAAGGGCCAAAAATGCTTGACCATGTGGCGAAAAGGAAAGCTTGCTACGATGGCAAAAGAGGGGCTTAAGCAGAAAGGGCCGAAAATGCTTGACCATGCGGCGAAAAGAGGACTGCGAAGGGGAACGGAGACACGGCGTTGCGGAAAAGAGGGTTGCGAAGGCAAAAAGAGAGACAAGGCATTGCGGAAAAGAGGGTTGCGAAGGCAAAAAGAGAGACACGGCGTTGCGGAAAAGAGGGTTGCGAAGGCAAAAAGAGAGACAAGGCGTGGCAAAAAAAGAGCTGCGAAAGCGAAAAAAGAGACAAGGCGTGGCAAAATGAGGGCTGCGAAGGGGAAATTGAGAGCCGGCGACGGAGCAAGGTAGAGAAGTCGGTTGAAAAACCGCCAAAAAACCATTTTAAAACCACTTTTGTTAACAATTTGCTACAAAATTATTATCTTTGAGAATTAAGAAGAGCCTCTTGAGTTGAGGCTAAGGCTCCTAAAAAAGTTGAAGAATCGACTGATTAGGGTTGTGAGGTGCGCAAGAATTGTTATATTTGCGAAGATTTTATTATAAGCTGAAACTGAACATAACATGATAATCCTGATAAGCGGCATAAGCTCCGGATTCGGCAGGGCTATGGCCATGAGGCTTTCTTCTGAAGGGCACAAGGTTTACGGAACTTTTCGTAAACCCTCCGACGTCATCAAGGGAGTGACTTACATTAAATGCGAGGTTACAGACGATGCGCAGGTGGAGGCGGCGGTAAAGCAAGTATTGGATGCTGAAGGGCGCATAGATGTATTTATCAACAATGCCGGCATAGGCATAGGGGGTCCGTTGGAATTTACGCCTTTGGAAGATGCCAAAAGGCAGATGGATGTAAATTGGATGGGGATGGTGAGATTCCTGCACTTCGTGGTACCTGTAATGCGGAAGCAAGGTTCCGGGAAAATTATCTGCATGAGCTCTATTGGCGGACTTATCGGCCTGCCTTTCCAAGGACTCTATTCTGCAAGCAAATATGCGATTGAAGGTTATTGCGAGGGCCTGCGTCTTGAACTCCGCAAAACCGGAGTCAGCGTTACGGTAGTCGAGCCGGGTGATTTCTCCACCAACTTCACTTCACGGCGGAAAAGCGTTACAGGGCCGGAGGTGGCAGAGGCATATCCCAATTATGCAAGGTCGATGGAAAGCATAGAGAATGATGAAAAAACAGGACTCAAACCTGACTATTTAGCGGAGCAAATCTCCAAAATCGTTGCCTCTAAAAATCCGCCATATAATAAAATTGTTGCCTCTCCCCTGCAAAAGTTGTCAGTATTTGTAAAAAAAATAGTTCCGCGCCGCACTTTCGCATGGATACTAAGCCTTTATTATAAGTTGTAGGAAAGGTGAAGGTGAAGGAGAAGAAGGAAGCGGGCAAGGGAAAAAGAGGAAGGGAAGTTAGCAAGAAGGAAAGGAGAGAGGAAGGAGGAGAGATGGACGTATGGGAGGGAGGCAAGGAGATAAGGAAGGAAGCAAAAAAGTAAACAGCCAAAGTAAGTAAACAAAGTTGGTAAAGAAAGATAGCACGCATCAACCATAGTCAAAAACATATAAGAAACTCTAAAATATAACCCATAAAATGAAAAAATCTTTTTTAATTTTTCCATTGCTGATGATATTTCTTTCATCCTGCAATAGTGGAAAAAGCGCACAAAATTCCAATCGCTACCCAATCGTAGATTCTCTTTTGAAAGTGATGACTCTCGAAGAGAAAGTGGGCCAATTAGTGCTTTTCACCTCCGATTGGGGTGTTACCGGCCCGACAATGCGAGAGGGTTACGAAAAAGATATCCGCGAAGGCAAATGCGGCAATATCTTCAATGCCTACACGGCTGAATATACCCGCAAACTGCAGGAAATGGCCGTGAACGAAAGCAGATTGGGCATTCCCCTGCTCTTCGGCTATGATGTGATTCACGGCTTCCGGACCATCTTCCCTATAAATTTGGGAATGGCTGCCTCTTGGAATATAGACGCGATAGAGGAGAGCGCCCGTATAGCCGCACGTGAAGCGGCTGCAGCCGGTCTGCATTGGACTTTTTCACCTATGTGCGATATTTGCGTTGACCCCCGCTGGGGAAGAATCTCGGAGGGCGCAGGCGAAGACCCTTATTTGGGTTCGCTGATTTCCGCCGCCATGACTAAAGGTTATCAGGGTGAAGATTTGTCCGACCCCTTTACCCTCGCTGCTTGTGTAAAGCATTTCGCCGCATACGGAGCCCCTCATGGAGGAAGAGACTATAACACGGTGGATATGAGCGAAAGATGGCTGCGCGAATTTTATCTGCCTCCTTACAAAGCCGCAATAGATGCCGGTGCGGTGACGGTTATGGCATCTTTCAACGAATATGACGGCACGCCGGCAACCGCCAATCATTTTCTCTTGACAGAGGTTTTAAGGGATGAATGGGGATTCGAGGGCTTTGTGGTTAGCGACTACACCGGAATAAAAGAAATGATTGCGCATGGTAATGTGGATGGACCGGAAGATGCTACTGTAAAGGCGATAAATGCCGGAAACGATATGGATATGCAAAGCGCTTTCTATTACGAGTATCTGGTGGACGCAGTAAAGAAAGGGCTTGTAAGCAAAAAGACCTTGAACCAAGCAGTAAGGAAAGTGCTTACGTTAAAAGCGCAGTTAGGCCTGTTTGAGGACCCCTTCCGCTATTGCAGCGAAGAACGCCAGGCCGCTGAAACCATGACTGAATATAATCTCGAGGCCGCCCGCAAGATGGCTGAGGAAAGTGCTATTCTGCTCAAAAACGATGGGGTGCTCCCGATAGCAAAGGGAAGCAAGGTGGCTGTAATAGGAGAGCTCGCCGTCAGGGCGGATGATATGCTTGGAACATGGAGGGGAGCGGGTGAGTCGGATAAGATGGAAAGCATACTCGATGCAATCAAAGAGTATAATGGCGCATCTAATGTTATATACGCTAAAGGTTGCGGCACTGAAGGGCAAGACCGCTCAGGCTTTGCCGCCGCCATTGTCGCAGCATTAAGAGCAGAGAAGGTTATAATGGTGATAGGAGAAAATTGCCACTCTACGGGCGAGGCCGCATGCCGCGCTTATATTGACGTGCCGGGCGTTCAAACTGAACTTTTGGAGAAGATTGCCGCTCTCGGCAAGCCGGTGGCAGTTGTTCTTATGAGCGGCAGACCGCTTGTGCTTGAGCGCGAAAGCGCTGCAGCAAACGCCATTATGGAAGTATGGTATCCCGGAACGATGGGAGGCAAGGCCGTTACTAATCTGCTTTTCGGAGAAGCCAACCCCAGCGGACGTCTGCCTGTTACATTCCCTCGTGCATTGGGTCAGGTACCCATCTATTATTATGCGAAAAACACAGGCCGTCCCTTTGTCAACCCGACCGCCAAGTATGAAAGCCGCTACTTGGATGTTCCCAATGAGCCGCTTTATGCTTTTGGCGAGGGCTTGAGTTATACTACTTTCGAATATGGCGACATATCGCTGAGCGCCGAAGAATTCGGTCCCAAGGGCGAACTTGTTGCAAGCATTACGGTAACGAATACCGGCAAGAGGGACGGCATAGAAACCGTACAGATGTATATTCGCGACCTTGTGGGCAGCGTAACACGCCCCGTAAAGCAATTAAAGGGGTTTGAGCGCGTTAGCCTGCAGGCAGGGGAGTCCAAGACGGTTGATTTTACCATTACTCCCGAAACCCTTTCCTTCTGGCGTAAAGACATGAGTTACGGGCCTGAAAGCGGGGACTTTAATGTATTTATAGGACATTCATCGAACGATGTAAAAAGCGCAAAATTCACTTATAATGAATAGGCTGTTTGCCATATTGTCCCTTTGTACTCTTGTCGCATGCGGAAGAGTCACATCTTCTTATGAATTCACAAAAGAAGATGAAGCCCTTTTGGACAGCATCCAGAGGCAGACTCTGAATTATTTCACCGTTTTTGCGGAGCCCAATACAGGCCTTGCCCGCGAGCGCGACCGGCATCAGGAAGGCAATATTGTTACCACCGGCGGCACCGGCTTCGGCATTATGGCAATAATTGCAGGAGCCGAAAGAGGGTTTCTGCCTAAAGAAGAGGCAACAGAGCGCATCTCCAAAATAGCTAATTCCTTAAATGAAATGGAGCGTTTTCATGGCGCTTGGGCGCATTGGTATGATGGAGACACAGGAGAGCCGTTCTCTTTCAGCAAATATGATGATGGAGGCGACCTCGTGGAAACGGCCCTTTTGATGCAAGGCCTGCTCACTGCCCGGCAGTGGACAGACGACCAAGAGCTGAAAGAGCTCTGCGATAAGCTTTGGAAAGGCGTGGAATGGGATTGGTACACGCGCGGAACCGACACCCTCTATTGGCATTGGAGTAAAAATCATGAGTGGAAGATGAATCACGCCATACGAGGCTTCGATGAAACGCTCATCACCTATGTGCTTGCCGCATCTTCACCAACCCACACCATCAGCAGACATTGCTATGAGGCTTCTTACAAGACCTCCGATTATTATTATAACGGCCGCAAATATTACGGGATTCCTCTATCCATAGGGATGGAGAAATACGGCGGCCCCCTCTTCTTCACCCACTATTCTTTCCTTGGCCTGAATCCGACAGGCTTGCACGATGGACACACCGACTATTTCGAGCGCAACCGCAACCAATGTCTGATTCAAATAGAATATGCAAAAGAAAAGGGGATGCCGGAAGATTGGTGGGGCTTTACTTCAAGCGATGACGCTTTGGTGGGTTACTCGGGACACTACCCCGGTACCCCCGAGGAGAACGGCACTGTCAGTCCCACAGCGGCAATATCTTCCATAGTTTATACGCCGGAGCAAAGCCTGCGCGTAATCCGAAAACTCTTGGAAGACCCGCGCACCTGGGGGCCGTGCGGCTTTTATGATGCTGTAAATTATACCCTTCCGACCGAATTGCAAGTGGTTCAGCATTATCTGGCCATAGATCAGGGGCCGCAAATAGTGATGATAGAAAATGCCCGCAGCGGCCTGCTCTGGGAGCTGTTTATGAGCGCTCCGGAAATCAATGCGGGGCTCGAAAAACTCGGTTTTTATTATATTGACTCCAAATGAAACTAAACCAATTATAAATGAAAAAGTTACTCATAATTATTGCTGGAATCTGCCTTTTTTCGACAGCATCGCTTGCCCAAAACAAAAACGTAAGGGGCACAGTGCTGGATGAAACGGGGCTTCCTATACCAGGCGCATTCGTACTGCAACAAGGGAGCGGAAACGGCGTAATGACCGACATAGATGGCATTTACGAAATCAAAGTTCCTGAAGGCGCAGTATTAGTGGTTTCCTGTATGGGATATCTTGAGCAGCAGGTAAGCGTAGGCAAAGCCGACAAATACGACTTCCGGCTCGAGGTTGATGCTCTTTTAATGGAAGAAGCGGTTGTCGTGGGCTATGGTACCCAAAAGGCGAAAGACCTCACGGCTCCGATTGTAAATGTTAAAGGAGATGAACTTAATAAGCAGATTTCCGGAAACGCTATTTCTGCTCTGCAAGGCAAGGCCAGCGGTGTGCGCATCATCCAAAGCGGTGCACCCGGCGCTGCCCCCGATGTAACCATTCGAGGCACGGGCTCCATAGGCTCCTATGCGACTCCTCTTTACGTAGTGGATGGAGTGTTTGTAGATAACATCTCTTTTATCTCCACTTCCGACATAGAGGAAATGACGGTGCTTAAAGAT
Organism: Rikenellaceae bacterium; assembly: GCA_012800665.1. Taxonomy (GTDB): domain Bacteria; phylum Bacteroidota; class Bacteroidia; order Bacteroidales; family UBA932; genus Cryptobacteroides. The sequence goes on along the minus strand of JAAZIW010000105.1, from coordinate 1,963 downwards.
GCTTCTGCGGCTGCCATTTATGGTGTTCGCGCGGCAAACGGAGTTATCCTCATCACCACCAAGAAAGGCCGCATGAACCACACGGACATCAGTTATGACGGCTATGCAGGCTTGCAGGTCCCGGTGAATGTAATGAAACTCGCCAACCGCGATCAGTATGTTGAAATTCTCAACGAAGCTTTCAGCGGCGATGCCTCATTCGTGCCGCTAAATGCTTCCGACTACCCCGCCAGCACCGACTGGTATGCTGCTTTGCTGCGTAATGCCCTTACACACAGTCATTCGCTCGATGTGTCCGGAGCTACGGAAAAGACCAATTACAGTTTTGGTCTCAACTATTATTACCAGGACGGTATAATGAATGTGGACAACAACTACGAAAGAGTGAATTTCCGCGGACGCATAGATCAAAGAGTAAAAGATTGGCTCACATTGGGAATGAACACCCTTGTCAGCGACTATAAACGGAAGGACCCGAATTCGGGAGCATTCGCTCAGGCTTTCGTGAATCCTCCGGTTTATCCGATTTACAACGATGCCAATGCAGATGCCTATCCGGTAAAATTCGACTCCCCGCAGCGTTACGGCTTCGGCGGCTCATACAGCAATCCTTTTGCGGCAATATATTATGCCGACAATAGAACCAAGGGACTGAATCTTGTATTCTCCACTTACGCAGAAGTGAAGATGCTGCAGGATAAACTCAATTTCAGGACTGCCTATAACCTTGATTATCAAGGATATAAAAGCGAGTCTTATACTGCCGAGCACATGGTTTACGGAACTCAGGGAGTTGGAATTTCGAGCATGAGGAAGACTTACGGCCTCCGCCGCAAGCAGATTATAGACAACACCCTCACCTATGCCGACAGTAAAGGGAAGCACAGCTTCAGCGCTATGCTCGGACAGAGCACCCGTATAGAGAAGCTACACGGCCTCACAGGCTCGGCTACCGACATTCCCGACATAGATGCCCAAAGCCGCTATATCGGACTTGGAAGCGCTAAGGACATTGCGGTAAGCGACCTCAACCCGGGACCTTATACCTATCACGGACTTTCTTTCTTCTCGCGCGGCACATGGAATTATAACGACACCTATCTGGCAACCTTGACTTTCCGCGCAGATGCATCCAGCAAGTATCAGGAAAAATGGGGCTTCTTCCCCTCTATCGGGCTTGGTTGGGTGCTTAGTGAAGAAGGTTTTATGAGGAGCGCTCCCGCGTTTGAATATCTAAAACTGCGTGCCTCATGGGGCTTGCTCGGCAACGACAATGTGCCTGCCAATTCCGCAAGTATAGTGGGCAAGAGCGGCTATAGCGCCTCTGCAGTATGGAATGGGGTGCTGGTGGATGGAGTAGGCGCTCAGACAGTATATCAGAATTATCTTAAATGGGAGATTGTAGATGAGTTCGACTTGGGCGTAGACTTCGCTTTCTTGCACAGCAGGCTGAGCGGAGCCTTGGACTATTACAACCGCACCACCCATAATGTAGTGTTCTATGTGCCTATCGCAACCGGCGGAGGAACAACCGAATTGCTTGCAAACAACGGCACAGTGCGCAACTCCGGCTTGGAATTGGAACTCGGTTGGAACGACAAAATCTCAAAAGATCTCTCTTACAATATAGGCCTCAACCTTACCACCGTCAATAATAAAGTGATTGCGCTGCAGGGACGCGATTATATACCGGGCGCTGCTGTTCGAGGCAATTATTCCACCCGTACTGTAGTAGGCTATCCCATCGGAGCTTTCTGGGGTTATGAGATAGACGGGGTTTACGCCTCCACCAAAGACGCCATGCTCTCTGAGGTAACTCAAACGATAATGGCCGCCGGCTATTTCAAGTATAAAGACCAGAACGGCGATAAAAAAATCGATGACGAGGACCTTACCTATTTGGGAACTCCTATCCCGAAACTGCAAACCGGACTCGACTTCGGGCTGAATTGGAAGAATCTTG
>JAAZIW010000104.1 GCA_012800665.1 Rikenellaceae bacterium | reverse complement strand
GGGTCGAAACTAACCGCCACATGAGTGGGCTTCTCCCTGTTAAGGAGTTCTAAAAAATATTTGGTAAAACCGAAGAGTACGGATGTGTCTACTCCTTTGCTGTTTATCATGGGCCTCCCCAAGAAGGCATAATACATCTTGAAAATCAGCGCATGGCCGTCTATCAAAAAAAGTTTCATAAACTATATGGGTTCTTGTATGTTGGGTTGCGGGTGGCAGGGTTTCGCTTGCTTTGCGACGGCGAGTTGCACCCGCGAAACTTAATTATACAAATATGAAACTTTTTACCGAATTTTGCAACAAAGTTTATTTCTTTCGGCGGTAAGACACTTAAGCGGGGCTCGCTAAAAGGGTGCGACAGCAGGGCTCCAAGCAGGGCTTGACAGCTGGGCTCCAAGCAGAGTTCCAGAAAAGGCTTCAGACAGGGCTTGACAGCTGGGCTCCAAGCAGGGCTTGACGGCGGGGCTCCAAGCAGAGTTCCAGAAAAGGCTTCAGACAGGGCTTGACAGCTGGGCTCCAAGCAGGGCGTAAAATGGAAAGTGCTGATAATGAGGCAGAACATAAAAGAAGGTCAGCTAAATTTTCGGGTGTTCTTTCATGATTTCGCTGATAGTCAGCGACTTCCATTTTACGCTCGATTTGCCGTTACGTCCTGCGCCTGCGGTTGATATCAAGTATTCGCGTTTTTTTGCGCCATCAGTTCCATTTTACGCTCGATTTGCCGTTACGTCCTGCATCTGCGGTAGGTACCAAGTATTCGCGTTTTTTTGCGCCATCAGTTCCATTTTACGCTCGATTTTCCGTTACATCCTGCATCTGCGGTAGATATCAAGTATTCACAATTTTTTTTGCGACATCAGTTGCATTTTACGCTAAAATTCACTACTAATTGCAGTATGAAAAAAATGCAAGGCGCAAAAATAATGCAAGACGTAAAAATAATGCAAGGCGCAAAAAAGATTCAGCGCACAAAAAATATTCAACGTGCGATTCATGTCTATCAGATGACAGTTGGAAAAGTTGTCATATTCTATACGCTGCAAGATTTTTTGGTCTTTTATACCATATTTTCCACATATGCACGCAAACATGGCATGACGATTCTCGGCCTCGCATTGATGTATAACCATATACATGTCTTAATTGCGGCAGACAGCAGAACTGAAATCAGAAGTTTTGTTTCCGGCTATTCATCCCGTTTTGTTAGGGACTATAATGCGGATGCTGGTCGAAAGGGTCCTCTGTTCAATATGCAATTCGGCTCTGCAGTAAAATACGGGGCAAAAAGCATTCGCACTGCAGCAGGATATCTTTATAACAATCATACCAACAAGAAATTATGCGGAAAGGCGCAAGATATCCGATGGAATTTTCTTGCCTATGCTCACAATAACCATCCTTTTTCGGAACCTATAATAATAAGGAAGGCATCTTTTCACCTCAAGCAAGCGCTCGAAATGGTGAAGGCTCAAAGGAGGATAGATAATTATTTGAATTACACTTATCTTAAACGACTTTATTCAGACCTTAAACCATCTGAAAAAGAACAGCTTACCGACTTTATCATCAGCTCCTATAATGCTGTGGATTATACCGCTTTAGAACAATTTTACCGCTCTTACGAGGAGATGCTCTACTCTTTCAACGCCAACACTTTTGCCGAATACGACTTGCCGGAAGATGCGTCTGAGCGAAGAGGAGATGATAGGGTTTATAATCATCTGGCCGAATTGGTGCTTTCTTCGGGGAGATATGAACATCTTAAAGATATTCTCATCCTTCCTGGGATTGAAAAAATCAAACTTGCATCTGAGCTTCGTGCCAAAAGCGGTGTCAGTTATAAACAAATAGGAGCCTTTCTGCAATATAAAATCATCACTACTCCGGAAAAAATCAGCCGGAAAGAGGTTATGGAGGCGGAAAAGATGATAGAAGAAAGCAAGAACTTTTTAAAAAACACTCAAACATGGAATTAGAAAATCATCCGTTCGAGCCGTTCCTTCCCTCAGAAGCTAAAGTGCTGTTTTTGGGTACCTTTCCCGCCAAGCCAATCAGGTGGAGCATGAATTTTTACTATCCTAATTTCACTAATGATTTTTGGCGGATAATGGGGATGATTTTTTATTCCGACAAGAGTTATTTTGAGATTCGCTCCGGCTCTTCATCTGCCCTTAAAGGCAATAATGCAAAACCGACCTTCCCGCAAAACCGTTGGAATGAAGAGGCGATACGGGAATTCTGCTCCTCGCATGGATTTGCTTTTTCCGATACAGCTGAAATAATCCATCGGCTTAAAGGCACTGCTTCTGATGCTGATTTACAAATTTTGAAAGCTCGCGATATTCCGTCCCACGTTGAGCAACTGCCTAAGTGTCAGGCGATAGTTGCCACCGGTACTTTGGCATCGGAGGTGGTTTCGCAGCAATTCGGCTGTAAAATCCCGAAAGTAGGAGAAAGCAGCGAAATCATATTACCGCAAAGCGGACGCCGGATTAATTTCTTCCGTCTTCCTTCAACCTCCCGAGCCTATCCGCTCACCCTTGAAAAGAAAGCCGAATTTTACCGCGAGATGCTCCTTTCGCTGGATTAGCGGATTTTACTTTTTTGAATGATGTGCACGTAATAATGCAGAAATTTCATACCTTTGCTCTTGCGTTAAATGCTTCATTTTTATCTGATGTTTAAAATTTAGTGACGATAAAGGTAGTAAGCATTTCATGGGAGACAAGTCTTCGGGCTTTGTCTCCTTTTTTATATCAACTTACTAATCAATCATTTTTACATCAGTTGCATTTAGGTTTTGAATTAGTTGGACACTCACCGTACGAGAAGGCGAAAGCGAAGCTAGCCAACAGGGCTTTCGATAGGGCGTAAAATGGAAAGTGCTGATAATGAGGCAGAACATAAAAGAAGGTCAGCTAAATTTTCGGGTGTTCTTTCATGATTTCGCTGATAGTCAGAGAGTTCCATTTTACGCCCTTTGTCTCGTCCTAAAAAAAGTTTACCAAAAAAGGTAAATTATTATGAGGTTAAATGCTGTCAAGCAGAGAGGCAAGAGTGTTTAACGAAAATATATGGCCGGGATTTTACAAAATATCATAAAAATTTCGCCAACTTTGTAGGAGTAATAACAGGAATTACTATGAAACCGGAGAATAAAAGTGAGATAGATGTAAAATTCATGCATGAGGCATTGAAGGAGGCGAAGATGGCGAAAGAGGAAGATGAGGTGCCGATCGGGGCGGTAGTGGTATGTAGGGGGCGGATTATTGGACGCGGCCATAATATGACGGAGAGGCTGAGCGACCCGACGGCTCATGCGGAAATGATAGCCATCACTGCGGCATGCGGAGAAATGGGGGGCAAGTATCTAAGCGATTGTACATTATATGTAACCGTGGAGCCCTGCCCAATGTGCGCCGCCGCCATGAATTGGGCGCAACTCGGAAAACTCGTATACGGAGCGGGCGACCCCAAGCGGGGATTTACCCTCTACAAGCCATCACTGCTGCATCCGAAAACAGAAACAGTCTCCGGCGTTATGGCCGAAGACTGCTCCGCTTTAGTCAGCGACTATTTTAAAACTAAAAGGTGACCAAGCCGTCAAGAGCCGCCATACAGGTCCGCCTGGCAAGAGCAGTGGTAAAAAAACTGCCTTGCTAATGAGAGTCTAACAGCTTGCACAAAGCCGATAGCAACCGCGCCGGCAATGCCGCCATACAGGTCCGCCTGGCAAGAGCAGTTGCAAAAGCCGCCACACAACCATGCAGGCCTGCCTGAAAAAACGGTTGAAAAACCTGCTAAGCAAAAACGGCAGTAAAACCTTCCTTACCGATGAGAGTCTCATAGTATGGCAAGGCGCTAATACTTCCCGCCGGGCATATTATAGATTATAAAGCTGTAGATATCAGTGTATTCATCTATCTGCATTGATACGGGCTTGCCGCTGCCATGCCCTGCCTTTACATCAACCCTTATCAGGCAAGGCGCCGGACCGGCCTGGCAGTCTTGCAAAGTGGCGGCAAACTTGAATGAATGCGCGGGCACCACACGATCGTCGTGGTCAGCGGTGGTAATGAGTGTTGCAGGATAGGCAACTCCCTGCTTCAGATTATGCAAAGGAGAATAGCCATACAGATACTCGAACATTTCAGGGCTTTCTTCGGAAGTACCAAAGTCCCTAGCCCAATTCCATCCTATCGTAAACTTGTGATAGCGAAGCATATCCATCACTCCTACCTGTGAGATTACAACCCTGAAGAGTTCCGGCCTTTGGGTCATGCAGGCGCCTACAAGAAGTCCGCCGTTGCTGCCGCCCATTATTGCGATATGCTTGCTGTCGGTATATTTGTTGGCAATGAGCCATTCCGCCGCAGCGATAAAGTCATCAAACACATTCTGCTTTTGCATCTTGGTGCCGGCCAAATGCCATTCTTTACCATATTCTCCTCCTCCCCTTATGCTCGGCTGCGCATAGATGCCTCCGTTTTCTAGGAAAGGAATGCGGCGTGGAGTGAAATAGGGCGTCATGCTGACATTGAATCCGCCGTAGCCATAAAGAAGAGTCGGATTTTTGCCATTGAGTTTGAGACCCTTTTTATAGGTGATGAACATTGGTATTTGAGTGCCGTCTTTGCTGGGATAGAAGATTTCCTCAGTAGTAAAATCATCGGGATTGAAAGCAAGTTTCGGCTGAGCATAGAGGCTGCTTTCCCCGCTGTCAAGGTCGTATTTGTAGATGGTAGCGGGAGATGTTATTGAGGTGAAGGAATAATAACAGTCGGGTTCATCCTGCACGCCGGCGAAATATACGCTGCCTATGCCGGGCAACTCAATATCTCTTATGAATTTTCCGTCAAGATTGAAGAGGGCTGCGCGCGAGCAGGCATCTGCAAGATAAGTTACTACAAGCTTGCCGCCGATAATGTAAACGCCATCTATGGCATCTTTGCTTTCTCCCAATACCTCCTTCCAATTTTCTATGCCGGGCTTGGAAATATCCGCCACCATAATCCTCCCCATTGATGCTCCATAATTGGTATAGAGGTAGATATGCTTACCCACGGTCCCGATGGGGCTGTATTGCAATTCATAATCATCCACCATCTTCACGAAAGGCGCATTCTTTTTAGTCAAATCCTTAACATACAACAGATTACCGTTGCCCATTCCGGATTCGTAGAGGAACATCATGCTTTCTTCATCATTCAGACTAAGCGAATAAAAGCGAAGTGGATATTTGGGATTGCTGAAATAGAGTTTGTCCTCGCTCTGGGCTGTGCCGATTTTGTGATAGTAAATTTTATGCAGCTCGTTCTTGCCGCTGTATGCGCGCTCAGAGGGAGCATCGTAGGCGCTGTAATAGAAGCCGTTGCCATGCCAGGCAGCATCGGTGAATTTGCCCCAGACTATATGATCCTCAAGATGTTTGCCGCTTTGGAGGTCGAGTACATAGATTTCGGTCCAGTCGCTGCCGCTTCGAGAGATGGTATAGGCCATATATTTGCCGTCCTTGGAGATGCTGGAGCCGGTAAATGCCACCGTGCCGTCATCTGAAAGGGTGTTGGGGTCGAGAAGAACCTTGCCGGGGGTGCCGGGTTCATCGGTAACATAAAGGACGCTCTGGTTCTGGAGACCGTCATTGCGGGAATAATAATATTTGCCATGGCGCTTCACCGGAGCGGAGATGCGCTCGTAATTCCAAACTTCAGACAGGCGTGAGCGAAGTTTATCCCTGAATGGGATTTGAGCCATATATTTTTGAGTAAGGGCATTCTGTGCTTCTACCCATGCTTGGGTTTCGGGAGAATTATCGTCCTCGAGAGGGCGGTAGGGGTCTTTTACCTCTACCCCGAAATAAATGTCGGATGTGTTGTCTTTCATCGCTTGGGGATAATCGAGAGGGGTCTGACGCGAGCATCCTGCAATAATCAGAGCGGCTGCGCAGACTAAAAATAAGGTTTTATTCATTTTTTGTTCGGATTAGTTCGGGTTATTTTACAAAATTAACAAATTTTGCTAACTTTGCAGCGCTTTATTGAGGGGAAGGGAGGCGAAGGCCCTATGACGATAGCTGAACAAGGCAGAATGCCAAGCGAGGCGACAGCCGGAAAGGCAATGGCGGAACAAGCAGAAGCCG
>JAAZIW010000103.1 GCA_012800665.1 Rikenellaceae bacterium | reverse complement strand
GACATCCTTGCAAAAGGACAGGTGGAAAAAATAGGCTTGCCCGAGGGCATCAATACTTATAAGCCGACAGGCAAAGACCCGGTTGAAAAATTTCTTCCCGTTCCCAATCATACTGTTGGACTGCAGCTTATTCTGGAAGACCTTGTGAATCCATCGTACGGAGTGCTTAAGAGCTTCAATGACATCGATGCAGTCGGGCACCGCGCTGTTCAAGGAGCCGACTTTTTCAGCGGCAGCGCTTTGGTAAACGATGATGTTTTGGAGAAAATCGAATTTTGCGCAGAGTTTGCTCCTCTGCACAACCCTGCCAATCTGCTTGGCATCCGCACCTGCCAAAAAGAGCTTCCCGATGTTCCCCAGGTAGTTGTGTTCGACACTGCCTTCCATCAAACCATGCCGGAATATGCATATATGTATGCGCTTCCTTATGAATATTACACCAAGTATCATATCCGCCGCTACGGCGCACACGGCACATCTCACCAATATGTGGCTTATAGGGGCGCTGAGTTTGCAGGATTGAATATAGAGCATTCAAAAATAATCACCTGTCATATAGGAAACGGTTCTTCCGTAACAGCAGTGCTCAATGGCAAGAGCGTGGACACCTCCATGGGCTTTACACCGCTTGAGGGCATGATTATGGGCACCCGCTGCGGCTCCATAGACCCCAGCATAGTTACGTATATGATGAAGAAAGAGAATCTCTCGCCTGATGAGATGAATTTCGTAATGAACAGAAAGAGCGGATTCATGGGCCTCAGCGGAAAAACTTCCGATGCCCGTGAAATAAATGACCTGGCGAATTCCGGCGATGCAAAGGCAAAGTTGGTTTTCAAAAAGCTTACCTATGATATCATCAAATTAATAGGCGCTTACACAGCAGTCATGAATGGGGTGGATCTCATAGTCTTCACAGCAGGTATCGGCGAACACAATCCCCGCTTGCGCCGCCGCGTATGCGAGAATCTCACTTATCTTGGAGTTAAAATCGATTACGAAGCCAATATGGCTTCCGGCGAAGAGGCCATACTCTCCACTTCCGATTCAAAAGTTAAGCTTGCGCTTATCCCGACGGAAGAGGAGCTTATGATTGCTCGCGACACAATGCACATAGTTTCCGCTATAGACAAATAAACAATAAACACTAAAAGATATGATTAGAAATTTCGATGATCTCTTTGCAGTATTGAGAGAAAAGAAAATCTGCAAAAAACTCGTAGTTGCCTGGGCGGTTGATGAACACTCAATAGAAGCAGCGTACAAGGCCGTAGAGGAAGGTTTTGTGCAGGCCATTCTAGTAGGCGACGAAGAACTTATAAAGGATGTCTGCTTGAAGCATGGAATGGATGCAAGCAAGTTCAGCATTGTGCATAATCCGGAAGAACTCGATTCAGTAAATCAGGCGGTTAAGATGGTGCACGACGGAGAGGGGGATGTTCTCATGAAGGGCCTTTGCAGCACGGATAAGTTCCTGCGCGCAATTCTTAACAAAGAAACCGGCCTGCTTCCCCCGAAGGGTCTTTTGAGCCATGTGGGTGTCATTGAAAATTCGCATTATCACAAGCTTTTATTCCTTACCGATATGGCGGTGCTTCCGGCTCCGGATTTCCGTGCAAAGGTAAAAATATCCAATTATATGCTTGGTGTTGCCCGCAGTTTCGGCATTGCCAAGCCGAAGATAGCTTTCGTTTCGGCAACCGAGCAGATGCTTGACAGCGTTCCTTCGTCAGTGGAGGCGGCAATGCTGAGCAAAATGTGCGACCGCGGTCAAATAAAAGGCTGTATAGGAGACGGTCCTCTTGCGCTGGATGTTGCTATAGATCCTGAGAGCGTTGCAATCAAAAAGCTGGTCAGCCCTGTGGCCGGTGACGCAGACTGCCTGCTCTTCCCGAATATCGAAAGCGCGAATGTGTTCTGGAAGGTTAATTCCAAGCTTTGCGGTGAGGGTGTTCGTCAGGCTGGTATATTAGTAGGTGTCAGCGCTCCCTGCGTACTTGCAAGTCGCGCCGACACCGTAGATACCAAACTCTGCAGCATTGCTACTGCAGTTGCGAGCATCAGCAATTAAGGCTGTTTGCCTATGTAGGCCAGAATTCCTCCATCTACATAGAGGATGTGGCCGTTGACAAAGTCAGAGGCGTCCGAGGCCAAAAATACGACAGGACCTTCAAGGTCTTCGGTATTGCCCCAGCGGCCGGCCGGTGTTTTGGACACAATAAAACTATCGAAGGGATGGCGCGAGCCATCCTTTTGACGTTCACGGAGAGGT
>JAAZIW010000011.1 GCA_012800665.1 Rikenellaceae bacterium | reverse complement strand
TTATTAAAGATATTTTCACTATTTTTGCGCCCGATAAAAAGACTTGCGAAAGTCGATAGACAGTATTGATTATGTTGGATATCCGTAATATAGCGCTGATTGCACATGTCGATCACGGTAAAACCACAATGGTAGACCGCATGATATATCAGGCAAAGTTGGTGCGTCAGACCGAGAGTACGGGGCAGCTCATTCTTGACAACAACGAGCTTGAACGCGAAAGAGGTATCACAATTCTTGCAAAAAACGTTTCTGTAATATATAAAGGTGTTAAAATCAATATTATTGATACACCCGGTCACAGCGACTTCGGAGGAGAAGTAGAGAGGGTTTTAAATATGGCGGATGGCGTATTGCTGCTTGTAGATGCTTTTGAGGGTTGTATGCCCCAAACCCGCTTTGTGCTGCAAAAGGCCCTCAGCATGGGCAAAAAGCCCATTGTGGTCATAAATAAAGTAGATAAGCCCAATTGCCGGCCGAGTGAAGTGCAGGAAGAGGTTTTCGACCTTATGTTCAATCTCAACGCAAGCGAGGAGCAGCTCGATTTTATAACCGTTTTCGGCAGTGCTAAACAAGGGTGGATGGGTGCCGATTGGAAAACCCCTACCGGCGACATCTCTTATCTGCTCGATACCATCCTCCGGGAAATCCCCGCCCCCAAGGTGGTGGAAGGCACTCCTCAAATGCTTATCTCCAGCCTTGAATATTCCCCCTATCTCGGCCGCATCGCCATAGGCAAAATCTCCCGCGGCAAACTCAAAAGCGGGGAGCAGGTTACGCTTTGCAAACGCTACGACATCTTTCAAAAGGCCAAAATCAAACAGCTGATGGTTTTTGAGGGGCTTGGCAAAGAAGAGGTGGAGGAGGTGCAGTGCGGTGACATCTGCGCTGTTGTAGGCATAGATAACTTTGAAATCGGAGACACCATTGCCGACCACGAACATCCCGAGGCCCTTCCGCCAATCGCTGTGGATGAGCCTACCATGAGTATGGTCTTCACCATCAATAATTCCCCTTTCTTCGGCAAAGACGGCAAATTCGTCACCTCACGCCATATAAAAGAAAGGTTGGAGCGCGAATTGGAGAAAAATCTCGCTCTGCGGCTCAAGCCCGGTGTAAATGCCGATTCCTTTATTGTTTACGGACGCGGAGTATTGCATCTGTCGGTACTCATCGAGACCATGCGCCGCGAAGGCTTTGAGCTTCAAGTTGGCCAGCCGAAGGTGTTGGATAAGACCATAGGAGGGCAAAGATGCGAGCCGATTGAGGAACTTTCGATAGAGGTGCCGGAAGAATTCGTTGGAACCGCCATTGAGTTCTCTACCCGCCGAAAAGGCGCTCTCATACATATGGAGACCCGTTCGGACCGTACTCTCTTGGAATTTGAAATTCCTACGCGAGGACTTATGGGGCTTAGAAGCAATCTTCTTACAGCCACCCAGGGCGAGGCCGTGATAGCCCATCGATTCAAGGATTATCAGCCATACAAAGGTGACATCGAGAGCCGTACAAATGGCGCTCTCGTATCGCTCGAAACCGGCCAGGCCATTGCCTATTCCACACATAAATTATTGGACCGCGGACGCTTTTTCGTAGAACCCGGCGAGGAAATCTATGCCGGAGAGGTGCTGGGCGAACACAACCGTGAGGGTGACCTCAATATAAATATTTGCAAAACCAAAAAACTCACCAACATTCGAGCTGCAGGTTCGGACGAAAAAATTATTCTTCCGCCGGCTATAAAAATGAGTCTCGAGGAAATGTTGGAATACATCCGCGAAGATGAATTGGTGGAGGTTACACCGAATCATCTGCGCATGCGTAAAATATTGCTGAGCCCGCACGAACGGAAAAGAAACAGCGATAGCGATTAGTTAATACCAAAAAAATTACTAAATTTGCAACCCTTTGTAATTGAACTTAGGAATTTAGCTTCCGGCAGCTCTACTTTCGAGTGGCAGGCCGGTTGTGAGTTCTTTGAAACTTTCGGCAATCCCGACATTCTGGATGCATCCATTGCGGTAAGCGTACAAGTGAACAATTTGGGGCTCACTCTATACGTGAAGGCTGCGATAAGGGGCAGTGTTACAGTGCCTTGTGACAGATGTTTAGAGGGTTTGCAACTTCCGGTGGAAGTTTCTTTTGAAGAGACTTATACTCCGGAAACCATGCAGCTGGACCTCAGTCAAGATATTTACGACTTTGTAGTATTATCTCTGCCCATGAAAAGAGTCCATGCCGAAGGTTTATGCAATAGTGAAACTATAAAGTACCTGAACGTAGAACAATAAAAATTTAAAAGTATAATAAAATGGCACATCCAAAACGCAAATCCTCTCACCAGAGAACAGCAAAAAGACGTACGCACGATTTTGCGGCCGTTCCTACTCTGAGCACTTGCTCCAACTGCGGCGCAACCACAATGTATCACAGGGTATGTCCCCAATGCGGCTACTATCGTGGTCGTCAAATCATCGTAAAGGACGATAAATAATTACTGCTACAACACACCTTCTCTTGACGGAGACAGAGCAAAGCCTTCCGAAACACCTTCTCTTGACGGAGACATAGCAAAGCCTTCCGAAACACCTTCTCTTGACGGAGACATAGCAAAGCCTTCCGAAACACCTTCTCTTGACAGAGACATAGCAAAGGACAAAAAGTAATTACCGCTCCTTTAGGGCCCTATAGTTCAATGGATAGAACGGAGGTTTCCTAAACCTTAAATCCAGGTTCGATTCCTGGTGGGGCTACAAACAGGCTTTCCGGTCACCTCCGGAAGGCTTGTTTGTTTCTCCCCCCATCACTTCATCTTCCTCCTCCTTCCACAACCACTCATCCACCTGTCCTCTCCTCCTCCAGCCCCTTCTTCCGCCTTCTTCCGCCTTCTTCCGCCTTCTTCCGCCTTCTTCCGCCTTCTTCCGCCACTTCCCGCTACCATATCATCCACTTTTCTCCTTCGTTCCGTCACCTTTTCCCCACTTTCCGCCCCTCTCCACGACTCGGCCATCATCGCAAGTTCTCAATTCCACTTCATGCTACGACGTTTTTGACCGTTTATGACTGATCCCCCTCTCTCTGCGCCATCGTAGCCCTCTTTTTTGCTTCATGGTATGACATTTTCGGCCCTTTCCGTCATACCCCC
>JAAZIW010000102.1 GCA_012800665.1 Rikenellaceae bacterium | reverse complement strand
GGTATTCCATCCGGACCATCACCTCCCACCAAAACACGTAAATTTGTAATACCCAAGCCTTTGAGGGTATCCAACTCGGCAGTCAAACGCTCTTTATCGCCTCCTTGTCCATCGGAAGCTAAAATGGCTCCATACCAAAAATTAGTTCCTATGAATGATATTTTTTTACCATTCTGCTCGAAGTGTCCGTTTTTTACGTGCACGAAATTGTCCGACCCGGAACAGGCAGAGAAAACAATAAATGCAAAAACAAATGCTGAAAGCACTTTAAAGGTTTTCATCAGGGTTAGAAGTTTTGTGGTTATTAACTTAGCAAATATAATCAGTCCCCTATTGAAATTCAAGTATAATTTTAGCTGATTTTGATACTTATTTGCTTAATATCTTGCAAATACCCCTGAAAACGCCGTCTAAACCAAAACCCTGTTATGTTTATACATTTTTCGGAATTCCCTGGGGGTGGAGCCGCGCCGCGATTTGAAAATGCGGTTGAAATTGGAGAGATTATTAAACCCGCAACTGTAGCATATCTCACTGATATTCAAGTCTGTACTCATTAAGAGACGGGATGCTTTGCCAAGTCTGGAATCTATCAGGTAATCCCTCAGCGTGCGGCCTGTAGCAAGATGGAAATAGCGGCTGAAGGAAGATGCTGACATGCCGGCCACATCAGCTACTTGCGCCAAAGTAATTTCTTCCGTAAAGTGCTCATGGATAAACTTTTTCACCTTCATTATCCGCTCCTCTTCCTCCGGTTCCCTTTCTTTGGCGAAAGACACACTGGAAAGTTCCCTTGCCCGAGAGTCTTTTGCTAATATATTAAGGAGTCTGAAGAAGTTCAGCAACTGTTCGAAACGGTCTTGCTCCGCCGCCAAAGTGTCGAGTATAGAATAACTTTTGAGTATGGCCGCATTCGAAAAAGCCAGACCGTACTTAGCACGCTCCAACATAATGTTTATATCGCGGAATTGTATCTTGTCAGAAAAAGATTCGGGGAATACTCCGGCCTCGAACTGAATAGTTATCTCCCTCATATCCGGAGACTTACATTCTGCCTGCTCCCAAAAGTGCTCCAAGCCTCCGCCAATCAGCACCAACTCATATTCTCCCACTTTTTCTACGCTATCCCCAACCACACGCTTTGCTCCGAAGCAATGCTCCACGAAATTAATCTCATATTCGCTATGCTTGTGTACGGGAAAAGTAAAGCGGGTCTTATGTCTGTCAACAATAAAGAAAAAATCCTTTTGGGACAGCGGAGTGATTTCTGTAAGCACTTCTTTCATAATACTTCCGGCTTTAATCCGGCTTTTTAAAAAACATATTCTCTCTCCGCCAGCTTTTCGCTTCTGATTTTACAGGACAAAAATGTTAAAAAAGTATCACTTTTCCAAACTTCTTTCCACCTATTGGTCCAATATATTTTCGGGAAGATGTTCAAGGAAGCTCCGAACCGCCTTGAAAGAGCTGTCGGAGATGCTTTTCCAAAAGTCATCATATTCACTTTGATGGTCCTCTCCCGCCACATCGGAGATTATCCTAAGGCTCAGGAACGGCACGCCATGCTTATGACAGGTTTGGGCTATCGCACCCGACTCCATATCCACCGCTATAGCTTCCGGGAAATTGGCAAGTATTGCAGCTGCCTGCCCGGAATTGCTTATAAAAAAGTCACCGCTCGCAAGCAGGCCATCCCTGGCGCCGGTTTGCAAGGCGCAGTCAAGCAGAACCGTATCGGCAATAAAACGCTCGGGACATCCCTGCACCTGTCCATAGATATTGCCCTCTCCGCACCAGACATCGTGATACACCACCTGCGAGGCGGCCACCACATCCATACTCTTAAGTTTATGACAAAGCGCTCCCGCCACACCGGTGCTCAAAAGGCAATCCAAAGGATGCTCCTTAATAAAACTCTGCGTTTCCAGCGCCGCAT
>JAAZIW010000101.1 GCA_012800665.1 Rikenellaceae bacterium | reverse complement strand
TCAAGCCTGCGCCATTCTTCTTCCAACGGCACATCAGGGGCTCCGGGGCGCGTGCTTACCGCTCCGATGTCGAGTATAGTGCAGTTCCTTTCCAAAAGGTCTTCCATGCGAGCCTGCATTTCGGCCTCAGACTGAGCTCTGCTCGGGGGAAAGAAAGAGTCGGGATTAACATTCATTATGCCCATCAAAACAGGGCGCTTGCTTAACAGATAATTCATACGTATACAAAAGTAACGAAAAAATGAATATATTTGTGAGTTATGCTCATTGTATTGGAAGGGCTCGACGGGTCGGGCAAATCAACTCAGGTAAAATTACTGCGGGAATATCTGCAAAAGATAAGTCCGCGTGTCACATACATTCATTTTCCGCGTTACGATGCTCCGGTGTACGGCGACCTCATAGCCCGTTTCCTGCGCGGCGACTTCGGCTCCATAGATGAAGTTCACCCCCAGTTGGTGGCTCTCCTTTTTGCCGAAGACAGGCATGGAGCTGTTCCCGAAATTTTAGAAGGGCTCGAAGACGGCGGTATTGTTCTTTTGGACCGCTATGTCTACAGCAATCTCGCTTATCAGTGCGCTAAAATCGAGAAGGAGAAAGAGAGGGAAGACCTCCGTGAATGGATTATAAATACCGAGTTCGGCGCATTCGGCGAGCCGCGTCCCGATATAAACATCTTCTTGGATGTACCTATGGGCTTTGTGTCAGAAAGTCTTCAGAACAACAGGCAGGGGACCGACCGCAAGTACCTGAAAGGCAAAGAAGATATTCACGAGACCTGCCTTGATTTCCAACGCAAAGTGCGGGCGATGTATCTGCGTCAGGCGTCAGCCGATAAGTCCCTGATAGTAGTGGGATGTGAAGATGAGGATGGCGGCATGCTGCCCTCGGATGTTATTTTTGAAAAAATTAAAACTATAATAGATGAACGGATTTAAGAGGATTTGCGCTGCTGTATTGGGCTCTGTGCTCTTTATTGCCGGTGTCCTGAAGCTGATGGACCCGGTGGGCGCGCAGCTTATAGTACAGGAATATCTCAAGTTTTTCCATCTTAACTTTCTCGGCTTTGCATCAGGCGTGCTGGCTCTGCTGTTTGCCTTTTTCGAGGCAGTGCTCGGAGCCGCCCTCATTGCAGGAGTATGGCGCAGGGTGGTGGCGCTCATTACTCTCGCCCTGCTTGGAATCTTTACCATTGTTACAGCCATCCTGTGGATAGCTAATCCCGTTATGGACTGCGGCTGCTTCGGCGAGGCCATTCATCTGGAACATTGGCAGAGCTTTGTAAAAAATATAATTCTTTTAGGGCTTTGGGCTATTGCTTTTTTACCGCTGAACAAACTCGACAAGCCGCAGAAGATAAAATATGTCAGCTTTGGAATAGCTGCGATTTCTGTAGTGCTTTTCGCTCTTTTTTCACTTCTCTCCATACCTATTGTAGACTTCACCGACCTCAAGCCGGGCACAGAACTTTATGGGGCTTTTGATGAGAATTTCGATGATATAACTGCTGCCGTATATGTAAAAGACGGGCGTGAGGGGGCTTTTACTCCCGACTGTCCTCCCGACTCCACATGGACCTTTGTCCGCAACGAAAGTTACGATCGCGACATAGTGGATGACAATGTTCCTATACAGATTCTCAGTTTTTGCGATGCTGCAGGAGTTTATGCCGATTCTCTTGCCCTCAAAGGTCCTGTGATGGTCATATCTTCATACAATCCCGATAAGCTATCGCCTAAAAGACTTGAATCTATGGGGCAGTTTGCAGGCAGGGCCTCTCAAACCGGCTGCACCGTCCTCTTCTTGGTGGCAGGCACACCCGAAACTGTCGATATAAATGAGCCCTCCCTTGCCGCAGGCACTTATTTCGCCGATCGGATTACCCTGATGACTCTCAATCGTTCAAATGGGGGAGTGACCTATATTGCAGACGGGCACATAACAGCCAAATGGTCTGCCCGCGCACTTCCTGATGGAGAGGAGTTAGGAGAGATATTAAAGAAAGATCCGGTTGAGTTCATGATGTCCCGAAGCGGCAAGGGCAAAATCCGCTTGCAAGGATTTTTGCTCTACACTTTCGCAGTGATGTTATTGCTTTAGGGATTCTTAAAGTAAAGAGATTTCCACAATTTTTTCTGTGACAGGGGTGACTTTTAGCGAGTCGCCTATGCGTTCGCAGATGAGAGCCCCCACATGTCCCTTCTGCCTGTCCGGATGTTCAAGCACGATGGCCGCCTCTTTTTCGGGCAGGCTCCATTTCAGGTCCACGAATAAATCGCTCAATTTCTTCTTCCCTCCCAATCCGAGCGGGCGCATCCAGTCGCCATCTTCCCAACCGCGCAGCCTTAGCGGAAAACTTAACTTATCGGCATCTGCAATAAGTTGTCCCTCAGGCCTTTGCAATTCGAGACCGGAAGTCCTTTCATATACTTTTACCTCTATGCTTTGCCCCTTGAAGCTGTAAACTCCGGGCTTATCAATCTCCAACTTCGAACTGCTTTTTTCAGCAACTCGCGGGAGCAGTAAAATTTTATCGGAAGCGGTTACCGCCTTCCAATCGGGGGCTTCGAAGGTTTTTCCGCTTATGGTTGCACTTTCGGAGGCAAGCAGATTGCCAAGCGCGGAGATGGTGCCCTCATCAAAGTCATAAGGCTCTAAGATTCGGAACAAAACATACTCCCAATGCTCCAAGCTCAGCAGCGCCGGAATGGAAATGACATCCTCCTGCCCCGGCATATAAACGCTCATTGCAGTATTTTGGAAATAGTCCTCTGCGATGTCATCCACCTGCGCAAAGTGACGCATATTGGCGGCAAAAGTTTTCAGAAAAGAAGGATTTATTTCTGCAAAGACAGGGAAAACCTCATTGCGGAGTTTGTTGCGCTTATATAAAGTGCCTGCGTTGGTGCTGTCTTCGCGATGCGGAACACCATGCTTTTCCATCCATACGGAAATCTCCTCACGCGAGATTCCGAGCAGGGGCCTTAGCACCCTTCCGCTTCCTATGCCTGCAATATCGCGGTCGCCCATACCGCGCAGGCCGCGCGAGCCGGTGCCGCGCAATAAATTAAGAATCAGGGTTTCGGCATTGTCATTTGAATTGTGCGCCACCGCCACGGCGCTGAATTTATGAGTGCTGAACAGTTCGGCAAACCAGCCGTAACGCAGGTCTCGCGCCGCCATTTCTATAGAAATACCTTTTTTGGCGGCATAAGCCGTAGTGTCGAAACGCTTTACATAGCAAGTGATTCCATACTCGGAGCACCAATCCCTCACAAACTGCTCATCCCCATCTGATTCTTCTCCGCGAAGGCAGAAATTGCAATGGGCAACGGCAATATGAGAGCCTGGAAAGAGTTCCTTGGAGCGTGCCAGCATATACATAGAGTCCATGCCGCCGCTTACCGCGAGTAGGATTTTCATTTGCCGTTTGCGAAAGTCCAGGTAAAGTTGAAGGTGAGGAATTCCTTAAACTGCACTCTTTGCGTGTGGTTGGCTCCGCTCTTGTCGGCAATCAGCACGTCAGGGTCGTAGATGAGCCAGGTGTTGAAGCCGAGCTTGAAGAACTTGGTGAGCTGCCACGAAAGCTTGTTGTCCAAATTCACACGCATATTCTGCGGGTCTTTAAGGTAATTTGAGAAGAGCACCAGCTGGGTTTCGAAGCCGAGATTGTCGTTTATTTTGATTTTGAGGTTAGCCTTAACCTGGGCGCCGAGCTTGAAGATGGTAGTATTGTAATTTGCTCCTACATTGGCATCGAGCCCCTCTTTACTAAGCTCCAAGCCATAATTCTTGCGAAGCGAGGTGTCTCTCACCATGGTAAGGCTGCCGGTGATAGGAGCAAAGTTCACATTAAACCATTCATTCGGCACCCAATCCATACCGAAACCCAAGTTCATATATGCGGGAGAAAGGAAACCCGATTTTAGCGTCCCCGTCCAATTGCCCTCATCATCTTTTTTATAAGAGTCGAAGTTATCGGTGAATTGAGTCCTGAAGTCGTAAGCGGCCGAATAGCTCCATTTGGAATCCGATCTATTGGTCCTGTAGGCAAATTTGCTTTCGAGATAAAGACGGTCGGTGCTTTTTTGCAGAAGCCCCACCTTTTCGTCAGAATAGAGAAAACCATATTGCATCTGCAAGCGGTTTGTCCAACTGGCGAGTTGTTTGACATAGTTGGCTTTTGCATCTAAACCGGCATTGAGCGTTATAGTGTTGTAGCCTCCTGCAGCCCAATTTACAAGTTGGGTTTGGTTGACGCCGAGGTCGAGAACTATCGAGTTGGTCCAGTATTTGGGCTTAGGGGTATTAACAGTTTCTTGAGCGGCTTCTGAGATGGCTTGGGCGGCTGCGGCTGCAGCATCTTGTGCGTTTTGAGCCATTGCGCTGCCGAAAGAAGCGGCCGCAAAAGCTAAAGAGAGTAAGATTTTTTTCATGATTTAATAGGCTATTGCAAATACAACTCTTTGTTTGGATGGTTTTCCGGAGTAAATATCCTTGCCATCTTCCTCATAAACGAAAGAGTCCATGGGAATGCAGCGGATGGTGGCCTTGGTGGCTTCTTTTATGGCCTGCTCGGTTTCAGGCGTGCCGTCCCAATGGCAGAGGAGGAACTTGCCGTTTTGAATCTTTTCGCAGAATTCATCCCAATTGTCGCATTTTTCAACATTGGAGGCACGGAAGTCCAAAGCCTTTTGGTATATGTTTTCTTGGATTTCATCCAAAAGGGAGGGGATGCGCTCCACTACATCTTTGAGGGGCATGGTCTTTTTAGAAAGGGTGTCCCTGCGGAAGACTTCTATGGAGTCTTTGGCGAGGTCGCGAGCACCGAGAGCAAGGCGCACGGGAACTCCCTTTACCTCCCATTCGGCGAATTTGAAGCCGGGGCGGAGAGTATCGCGGGAGTCTATTTTAACGCTTATGCCCTTGGCTTTAAGGGCTTTGCTGATTTCCTTGAATTTAGCAAGCACGGCATCGAACTCTTCTTCTGTCTTGTAGATGGGCACCATAACTACCTGAATGGGGGCGAGCTTCGGAGGAAGCACGAGCCCTTCATCATCGGAGTGGCTCATTATCAAGGCTCCCATCAAGCGTGTGCTTACGCCCCAGGATGTGGCCCATGCGTATTGCAGAGAGCCGTCTTTATCGGCAAACTGCACATCGAAGCTCTTGCCGAAATTCTGTCCCAAGAAATGGCTTGTGCCGGACTGAAGGGCTTTTCCGTCCTGCATCATGGCCTCGATTGTAAGAGTGTCGAGAGCTCCTGCAAAACGCTCATTGGGACTCTTGCGGCCTACAATCACCGGCATGGACATCCATTCGCGGCAGAACTTGGCATACACGTGCACCATTTGCTCGGCACGTTCCTGAGCCTCTTCCGCCGTAGCATGGGCGGTATGTCCTTCCTGCCAAAGGAATTCGCTGGTGCGGAGGAACGGCCTTGTGCGCATCTCCCAGCGCACCACATTGCACCATTGGTTGCAAAGTATGGGAAGGTCTCTCCAACTCTGTATCCAATTTTTATATACGCTCCAAATGATGGTTTCGGATGTTGGGCGGACAATCAGCTCCTCTTCCAATTTGGCATCGGGGTCTATTACGATTCCTTTGCCGTCAGGGTCATTCATAAGGCGGTGATGAGTGACTACGGCGCATTCCTTCGCAAAACCGGCCACATGTTCGGCTTCGCGGCTGAAGAAACTCTTGGGAATGAAGAGAGGGAAATAGGCGTTTTCCACTCCCGTTTCCTTGAACATTCCGTCCATCACATTCTGAATCTTCTCCCAAATTGCGAAGCCGTACGGCTTTATTACCATACATCCGCGTACGACCGATTGTTCGGCCAAATCCGCCTCCACTACAATATCGTTATACCATTTCGAATAATCTTCTGCTCTTGGTGTAATTACTTTTGCCATCTTTTTACTTGAAATGTTTGCGTTTTTTTAGCAAATTTGCATCTAATAATATGAATAGGATATTCGCCTCTCGAATAACAGGCGCAAATATACAAAAATTACTACAGACTATGAATAAGATACTCCGAACACTCATCCCCTTTGCTCTTGCAGCCATTGCCGTTACTTCTTGCGGTTTGGCGGCCAAGTATGCAGGTGTGCAGCAGTTCCAGGATGGCATCTATTACAAAGCCTCAAACGCTCCGTCAGCTGATGCCGAACTGCTTTCGCAGGAAGACTTCAAAGCTCTCGCTCTTCAAGAGATAGCCCGTGAACAAGCAGCAAAGAGAGACACTGTAATTATTACCAGAGACGGCTATAATACCAAAATAGAATCCACATCTCCCGACATACATCTATATTACGGAGATGGTTATTATTTTGGCTCTTATCCTTACTATCCATACTACGGTCATTCATGGTATTATCGCAGCCCTTATTATTCTTATTATTACGGTTGGCGTAATCCTTATTTCTACAATCCGTGGTATTATGATTATTGGTACAGCCCATGGTATGGCTACGGCTACGGCTACGGCTACGCCGGCTGGTACGGCTCCTATCACCCCTATTATTATCACTATGGCCCCTATTGGTATGGCGGAACTTACAGCCGCTCCCTTAAGGACTATCAGCGCTTCAGCAGCGGAGTTACCCGCCAGAGCGTAGTTGGAGGCAACAGTGTAAGCAGCAGGGGAGTAGGCGTTTCATCTCGTACAGGGGGTTATTCTTCGGGCAGAAGCTACAGCGGCAGCGGTTCATCCGTTCGTAGCGGCATCAGCAGCTCATCTTTACGCAGCGGCAGTTCCGGAAGTACAACCAAAAGCAGCGGCTATCGCACCAGCTCTATGGGTTCCACTTATATCGGCAGCTCATCGCGCAGCAGCGGCTCATATGGCTCAAGCGGCTCGTATAGCGGCTCTTCCCGCAGCAGCAGTTCTTACAGCGGCTCCTCTTCCGGCAGTTCTTCGCGCTCGAGCAGTTCTTCAAGCGTATCGAGCGGCACTCGCAGCAGCTCCTCATCGTATCGCAGCAGCGGCAGCAGCTCCTCCTCTTCTTCTCGCAGCAGCTCTTACAGCGGCTCCTCTTCGTCCCGCAGC
>JAAZIW010000100.1 GCA_012800665.1 Rikenellaceae bacterium | reverse complement strand
TTTCGGGTGGGCTTATAGGAGTGAGATGTATAATATTCGGTTACCTTGCCTATAATGACTCCGGCAAGAAGACCGCTTATCACGCTGAGCGAAATCTGCCACCAATTCTCGAAACCAAGCGCTTTGAATATGATGAAAGTAAAAACAGCGATAAGGACGGCGGATAGATTTGTGCCGCGCGAAAGGCTGCCGAGCAAGTCTTTGAGTGATGCGCCGTCTTTGGTGCGAACAGCGTAAATACCCAAAACAGAAAGCACTATGCCGATAGCCGCTATGGCCATAGGGGCGAAGATGGCCTTTAATTGCATGGTAGTGTCGCCGAAAAATGCGGATGCGCCGAGAGCCATGGTGGCGAGGATGCTGCCGCAATAGCTTTCGTAAAGGTCGGCGCCCATGCCTGCCACATCTCCTACATTATCACCCACATTATCCGCTATGGTGGCGGGGTTGCGGGGGTCATCTTCAGGAATATCCGCCTCTACCTTGCCGACTATATCCGCACCGACATCGGCGCATTTGGTATAGATACCGCCGCCCACGCGGGCGAAGAGCGCTTGTGTGGATGCGCCCATGCCGAATGTAAGCATGGTGGTGGTGATAACGACTAAATTTTGAGTGTTGGTGGGGTCGTATACGCTTTGAAGTATGAACCACCAAAGACTGATGTCTAAAAGTCCTAAACCAACCACGGTAAGTCCCATTACGGCTCCGCTGCGGAAAGCGATTTTAAGTCCCTTGTTGAATGACTTGCCTACTGCATTGGCCGTTCTGGCGGAGGCAAAGGTGGCTGTACGCATGCCGATATAGCCGGCCAGGGCGCTGAAGAAACCGCCGGTAAGGAAGGCGAAAGGCATCCATGGGTTTTGTATCTTGAAAACGTAAGCCATTACGGCAAAAATTGCCGCCAAAACTATAAATACAATTCCTACTACCTTGTATTGTTGTTTGAGGTAGGTCATTGCGCCCTCTCGTACATATCGGGCAATTTCTTTCATTGTGGGGGTACCTTCGTCTTCTTTGAGCATTTGGCGATAGAACAGCCAGGCGAAGAAAAGTGCAATAATCGATGCTGCGGGTACCAGATAGAATAAAGGATTCATAGATTTTTCTCGTTGATTATTTTGCAAAAATAATAAAAAACCCACAAAGTCATAAGTTCTCCGTGGGTTTTTAATTCAGTCCTGTATATTATTCGCTCTTTGGAGCCTCTTCTGCAGGAGCTTCGGGCTCGGTGACTGCTTCAGCTTCGCTTACCTCGGCTGCGGGAGCCTCGGCTGCAGGAGCCTCGGCTGCAGGAGCTTCAGGGGCGGCCTCAGCGGCCTTCTTGGAGCGGCTGCGACGCGTTGTCTTCTTTTCAGAAGCCTTCTTAACCGTAGTTTCGAGAGCGGCCTCATTGAAATCCACAAACTCTACCAGAGCCATATCAGCGGCATCTCCCTTACGGAAGCCTACATGGAGTACACGAAGGTATCCGCCGGGGCGATCCATGATTTTAGGGGCGATGGTGCGGAAAAGCTCTGCAACTGCCTGCTTGTCTTTAAGATAACTGAAAACAATGCGCCTGTTATGGGTAGTGTCTTCCTTGCTCTTGGTTACAAGAGGCTCGAGATACGGCTTCAGAGCTTTCGCTTTGGCAACGGTCGTGGTAATGCGCTTATGCATGATAAGCGAAGAAGCCATATTGGCAAGCATTGCCTTGCGGTGACCGCTCTTACGGCCGAGATGATTTACTGCTTTATTATGTCTCATCTTTAAACTATATTCTTTTTCTTGGGTTCGATATTGTACTTGCTTAAATCCATTCCAAAGTTAAGCTGATTCTGTTCTACGAGCAAGTCCACTTCGTTGAGGCTCTTGCGGCCGAAATTGCGGAACTTCATGAGTTCGCTGCGGCTGTAGCTGACGAGGTCTGCAAAGGTGTCGATGCCGGCTGCCTTTAGGCAGTTGTAGGCGCGGACACTGAGGCCGACTTCGCTAAGCTTGGTAAGAAGAACATGTCTCATTCTGAGGCTTTCCTCATCGAGCTCCTTGCTATGCGGCTCATCCTCGCTCTCAAGAGAGATTTTCTTCTCGTCTGTAAATAGTTTGAAGTGATAAATGAGGATGCTGGCCGCCTCCTGAAGGGCGATATTCGGGGAGATGGAGCCGTCGGTAACTATTTCGAGCGTAAGCTTTTCGTAGTCGGTCTTTTGCTCCACGCGCCAATTTTCCACTGTCCAATTCACGTTGCGGATGGGAGTGTAGATGGCGTCTACCGCAATAGTGCCGATAGGGGCATTGATTTCCCGGAATTCCTCTGCGGGAACGAAGCCGCGGCCTTTGGTAATCAGGATATTGATTTCAAGTTTTACTGAAGGCTCCATCGAGCAGATGTGCAGCTCGGGATTCAACACCTTGAAAGAAGACAATCCCTTGGATATATCCTCTGCGGTAAACTCCTGCTTGCCGCTGATGGTAATGTTAATCTCCTCTGAATCGACGGACTCAACCATTCTTTTAAAGCGTACTTGTTTGAGGTTGAGGATGATTTCCTGCATACCCTCGATTACGCCGGGGATGGTGGCGAACTCGTTGTCCACGCCGCTGACTCTTATCTGGGAGATGGCAAAACCTTCCAGTGAGGCAAGGAGTATGCGACGAAATGCGTTTCCAATAGTCTGTCCGTAACCGGGTTCAAGAGGCCTGAACTCGAAACTGCCGATGGTATCGTTACTGCCTTCGAGCATTATCACCTTGTCGGGTTTTTGAAATGCTAAGATTGCCATAATTTTTAGGTGTTAAATTCTATTTGGAGTAAAGGTCGACAATAAGCTGCTCGTTTATGTTCTCGGGGATATCTTCCCTGATGGGCATATTGAGGAACTTACCGGTAAGAGTCTTTGAGTCGAACTCAAGCCATGAATACTTGGAAGCTGAGGCCACGAAGTCCTGGATAACCTCCAGACTGCGGGAGCGCTCGCGAACGGCCACAGTGTCACCGGGCATAACCCTGGTGGAGGGTATGCTGCACACTTTGCCGTTGAGAGTGATATGCTTATGGTTTACGAGCTGACGGGCAGCGGCCCTGGTGGGGGCGATACCTAACCTGTAAACTATATTGTCTATACGGCTCTCGAGAAGGAGAATGAGATTCTCACCCTTCTGTCCGGCCATACGGGAGGCTTTATCATAGGTGTTGTGGAACTGACGCTCCAAAACTCCGTACATATATTTAACCTTCTGCTTTTCCTTCAACTGGTTTCCGTAGTCTTTAACCTTCCTGCGCTTGGATGTACCGTGCTGCCCCGGAGGATAATTCCTCTTTTCGAAACTTTTGTCCGGACCGTAAATAGGCTCACCGAACTTACGAGCGATTTTGGTTCTTGGACCTGTATATCTTGCCATAGTAATTGTACTTTTAATAATTAAACTTTACGACGGGCTTTGGGTCTGCAACCGTTGTGCGGCATAGGTGTAATGTCCACGATTTCGGAAACGGTGATACCTGCGTTATGAATGGTGCGGATGGCGCTTTCACGGCCTGCACCGGGCCCTTTCACATAAACCTTAACTCTGCGCAAACCGGCATCGTAAGCAATTTTGCTTGCGTCTTCGGCGGCCACTTGAGCTGCGTAAGGGGTGTTTTTCTTGGAACCCCTGAAACCGCACTTTCCTGCGGAACTCCAGCTGATAACCTGCCCTTGGTTGTTTGTAAGGGCTACGATTATGTTGTTGAAAGTGGAGGAGATATGGGCTTGGCCATAAGCCTCTACCTTAACAACCCTTTTAGATGTTGTAGTTTTCTTTGCCATAATTTTCAGGGATTACTTGGTTGCCTTCTTCTTGTTAGCGACGGTCTTCTTTCTACCTTTGCGGGTGCGAGCGTTATTCTTGGTGCTCTGACCGCGTACAGGAAGGCCTATACGATGACGGATTCCGCGATAGCAGCCTATATCCATCAATCGCTTGATATTAAGATGAACCATTGAGCGGAGTTCGCCTTCTATGTGCAGGTGCGAAACCTCAGCACGGATAGCGGCTGTCTGGTCGTCGTCCCAGTCTCCGGACTTAATGGCGCTGTCGATGCCGCATTTGTCCAGAATTTTCCGGGCAGTGCTGCGGCCGATACCGTAGATGTAGGTAAGAGCTACATCTCCTCTTTTATTTTTTGGTAAATCAACACCGGCTATTCTTGCCATAATTTATCTATAGTTATTTGTTATACAATTAATTAAGCCTGGCGCATCTTGAACTTGGGGTTCTTCTTGCAGATTACATAAAGGCGGCCTTTACGCCTTACAATCTTGCAATCGTCGCTACGCTTCTTTATGGATGTCCTTACTTTCATTTCTATATATTTTTATTTGTATCTGTAAGTTATTCTTCCCATGGTCAGATCGTAAGGTGACATTTCAACCTTTACTCTGTCGCCAAGAAGAATACGGATATAACGCAGACGCATCCTCCCCGAAATGTTGCAGAGAATCACGTGACCGTTGTCAAGCTCTACTCTGAACATTGCGTTTGGAAGGGTTTCGATAACCTTACCGTCTTGTTCTATTGCTACTTGTTTAGCCATTGAAATAATACTTTAAAATCTAATGTTAGGATCTTTCTCTATAAAATCGAAAGTAGACAACTGTTCCGCATGGTTTTTACGGACAACAACCATAAGTTCGAAGTGTGCAGTATTGCTCCGGTCTGCGCTGCGAACGCCCCAGCCGTTGCGGTCCAGATACACACTCCTACCGCCGGCTATGACCATGGGCTCTATGCAAATCGTCATTCCTTCTACAAGTTTAACTCCTCGGCCGGGACGTCCGTAATTGGGAACCCCCGGTTCCTCGTGCATTTCCTTGCCTATCCCATGGCCCTCTAATTCACGAACCACAGAATAGCCGAACGATTCGACATACGATTGTACCGCGTGTCCGATGTCGCCTATGCGATTACCCGCTACGGCCGCCTCTATGCCTTTGTAAAGCGAGGCCTTTGTAACATCCAGCAGACGGCGGGTTTCTGCGCTTACCTCCCCAACCGGGAAAGTATAGGCGGAATCTCCGCTGTAGCCTTTGTACAAAGTGGTGATGTCGACGGAAACGATATCGCCCTCTTTCAGAGGAGTGTCGTCCGGAAAACCGTGCACAACAACATCGTTTACCGACATACAACATGCCGCAGGGAAGCCCTCGTAGCCGAGAGAACTCGGAATCGCCCCATGGTCGCGGATGAAGGCCTCGGCTATGCGGTTCAACTCTTTGGTTGTAACGCCTGGAGCCACGGCCTTGCCAACCTCGGCAAGGGTTTTTGACACGAGAATTGCATTTTCGCGCATCAAAGAGATCTCTTCTTCTGTTTTGGGCTTAGCCATCTAACTGCGATTTTTCAAAGAACTTTTTACGTGCCCATGCGGCCGCTCAAACGTCCTGTTTTCATAAGGCCGTCGTAGTGACGCATAAGCAAGTAACTCTCTATCTGCTGAAGCGTATCCAGGACAACACCCACAAGAATCAAGAGCGAGGTACCGCCGAAGAAGCTTGCAAATTGGTTGTTTACTCCCAAAAGGATAGCAATAGCAGGAAGGATGGCAATGATGCCTAAGAAAATAGAGCCTGGAAGAGTTACCTTGGACATTATATTGTCCAAGTATTCCGCCGTCTTTTTTCCGGGCTTCACGCCGGGGATAAACCCACCGTTACGCTTCATATCTTCTGCCATCTGTGTCGGATTAATCGTAACAGCAGTGTAGAAGTAGGTGAAGATAACGATGAGAGTGAAGAATATTGCATTATACCAAAAACCGGTATAATTTCCAAGTGTTGCAGCAAGGCCGCGGGTTGCATCCCACCTCGAGAAAATCATCGGGAAGAGCATCAGGGCCTGAGCAAAGATGATGGGCATAACGCCCGCCGCATTGATTTTGAGAGGGATGTATTGACGAACGCCGCCGTATTGACGGTTGCCGACAACTCTCTTTGCATATTGTACAGGAACCCTGCGGACTGCCTGTACAAGTGCGATTGCCGCAACAATTACAAAGAACCAAATAATCAGTTCGACTACGAAGAAAAGGGCTCCGCCGCTGGTGGTGGTGCTGAACTTCTCGCCGAACTCAGCTATCAAGGCATAGGGGAGACGAGCCACTATACCTATCATAATAATAAGCGAGATACCGTTGCCGATGCCGCGGTCGGTAATGCGCTCGCCGAGCCACATCACAAACAGCGAACCTGACATAAGAATCAAGGTGGCGACAAGGTTGTACATAAACCTGCTCCATCCCAAAGCCTTTACCGCAACGAATGCGTCAGAGGGGATTTGAGCGTGAAGGGAGGCTATGTAGGCGGGGCCTTGGATGCAGATAATAATGATGGTAAGATACCTGGTTATCTGATTCATTTTTTGGCGTCCGCTCTCGCCTTCCATTTGGAGTTTGCGGAAGTAGGGTACAAACACTCCCAAGAGCTGCACCACGATGGATGCCGAGATATAAGGCATCACGCCGAGCGCAAAGATGGAAGCATTACCCATTGCGCCTCCGGAGAACATATTCAGAAGACCTACAAGGCCCTCGGAAGTAGAGCTCTGGAGTTTTGCAAGCATGGTTGCGTCTATGCCGGGAAGTACGATGAAGCACCCCAGACGATAGATCAGCACCAGAAGCAGGGTGTAGCCCAACCTCTTGCGCAACTCTTCTATCTTGAAGATGTTTTTTATAGTCTCAATAAACCTCTTCATAACCTTTATTCGCTTACTACCGCCTTACCTCCGGCGGCTTCGATTTTACTGATTGCGCTCTTGGAAAAGCCATCAGCTGTAACTGTAAGAGCGGAGGTAAGTTCTCCATCTCCGAGAACCTTTATAAGGTCGGTTTTGGCGGCGAATCCGTAAGCCTTTATGAGAGTGCTGTCTATCTCTTTAACATTGACGGCATCGGCGATGGCCTGAATGGTTGAGAGGTTTACAGCCTGATATTCTACGCGGCGCGGGTTCTTGAATCCAAACTTGGGCACAAGACGCTGGAGAGGCATTTGACCTCCCTCGAAGCCTATCTTGCGTGAATAGCCTGAGCGGGATTTGGCGCCTTTTGCTCCGCGGGTGGAAGTGCCGCCTCTGCCGGAGCCTTCTCCGCGGCCTATGCGTTTTTTGCTGTGGGTTGAACCCGGTGCTGGTTTAAGATTTTCAAGTTTCATCTCTTTTCCTCCTTAGTCTATTACTTCGTATTTAACGAGATGGGCAACCTTTGCGAGCTGGCCGCGGGTGATAGGAGTATCCTCCACCTCTACGGTATGATGCATGCGACGGATGCCGAGATTGAGAAGATTGGCCTTCTGACGCTTTGTCTGGCCAATAACGCTTGCTATCTGGGTGATTCTGAGTTTTGCCATAACCAAGTTCTCCTATCCGTTAAATACTTTACTCATTGAAACACCTCGCAAACCTGCTACCGTATAAGCATCTCTCATTTCGGTGAGAGCTTTTATGGTGGCCTTTACGAGGTTGTGCGGATTGCTGGAGCCCTTGCTCTTAGCAAGTACGTTATGGATTCCTGCACTCTCGAAAACTGCGCGCATTGCTCCGCCGGCTTTTACACCGGTACCGGGGGCGGCGGGCTTCATGAATACCCTTGCTCCGCCATATGCGGATTCCTGCTCATGAGGAATGGTCAGATTGATTACGGGAACCTTTACGAGGTTCTTCTTCGCATCCTCCGTACCCTTGGCTATAGCGGCAGCCACCTCTTTGGCCTTGCCAAGTCCATAGCCCACAACTCCGTTTTCATCTCCTACGACCACGATGGCGGCGAAGCTGAAGTTGCGGCCACCCTTGGTTGCTTTGGATACACGCTTGACCGCTACCAGTCTGTCTTTAAGTTCGAGATCAGACGTTTTTACTCTTTTTACATTTGTATTTGCCATAATCTTTTCCTTTTAAAAGATGAGACCTCCTTCGCGGGCGGCCTCTGCCAGGCTCTTTACCCTGCCGTGGAAGAGATAACCTCCACGGTCGAAACAAACTGTAGTGACGCCTGCAGCTTTGGAGCGCTCGGCGATGGCCTTGCCCACGATAGCGGCTGCCTCAACACCGGTCTTACCCTTGCATTGAGCTGCGAGCTCCTTATCGTTGGAAGATGCCGCTGCGAGCGTTTTACCTGCCTCGTCGTCCACTACCTGAACGTAAATCTGCTTATTGCTGCGGAATACTACCATGCGGGGACGCTCAGGAGTGCCGTTCACATGCTTACGGATACGATGACGTATCCTCCGCCTTCTTGCTATTCTGCTTAATGCCATAATTCTATCCTCCTAATATTATTTAGCCGCGGCGGTCTTTCCGGCCTTGCGACGGAGCTGTTCACCAATAAACTTGATACCCTTGCCCTTATACGGCTCAGGCTTGCGGAAGGAGCGGATTTTAGCGGCAACCTGCCCTACGAGCTGTTTGTCGCAACTCCTGAGAATAAGCTTGGGAGTTTCGCCTTTCCTAATCTCGGGCACTTCTGCGCTTACTTCATCGGGAAGCAAGAGATGGATTTCGTGGGAGTAGCCCAGAGAAAAAACCAAAAGTTTACCCTGCAACGATACGCGATAACCGACACCCACCAGCTCTTGGCGGATAGTGAATTGCTCGCTTACGCCTACCACTATATTATTAACCAATGAGCGGTAGAGGCCGTGCATCGAACGATGACGCGGTTCGTCGGTAGGACGAGTGAACGTTATTGTATTGTCCTCTATGGTTACGGTAATGTCGGGGTCTACCTTTTGCGACATCTCGCCATGAGGTCCTTTAACCTTTACAACGTTACCTGCGAGAAGCTCTGCGCTCACGCCGGCCGGAAGGTTTACAGGTAATTTACCAATTCGTGACATTCTATATTCTGTTAGAAATTAATATACATAGAACATTACCTCTCCTCCGACTCCCTGCTCGCGGGCTTGTTTGTCGGTGAGGATGCCCTTTGAGGTGGAGACAACCGCCACTCCGAGTCCGTTGAGGATGCGGGGGAGTTCGTCTACGCCCTTGTATTGCCTGAGACCCGGGGTGCTTATGCGCCCAATCCGCTTGATGGCGGGCATTTTGGTTTCGGGATGATACTTGAGAGCTATTTTGATAGTGTTGTAGGGATGGCCCTCCACTAACTTGTAGCTGAGGATGTAGCCCTGCTCAAACAGAATCGCAGTGATAGACTCCTTGACTTTCGATGAAGGAATCTCTACCACCCTTTTCCCTGCCAAATAGGCATTGCGGATTCTGGTTAGATAATCTGCTATTGGATCGGTCATATCTTTACTTTTTTAATATTCTACCAGCTTGCCTTCTTAACGCCCGGGATGAGACCGCTCGAAGCCATTTCGCGGAATTGAATGCGACTGAGGCCGAATTTTCTCATATAACCCTTCGGACGTCCGGTAATAGAGCAGCGATTGTGCAAACGCACCGGACTTGAGTTCTTAGGCAGTTTGTCCAAGGCGGCATAATCTCCCGCCTCCTTAAGGGCCTTTCTCTTTTCGGCGTATTTAGCAACTAATTTCGCGCGCTTTACTTCGCGGGCTTTCATTGATTCTTTTGCCATATTGTTTACTGATTATGTTTCTTAAAGGGAATTCCAAAAGCTTCGAGGAGGGCGCGGCACTCTTCATCAGTGTCGGCCGTTGTTACGAAGCTGATTTCCAAACCGTGTATACGGGGGTTCTTGTCTATCTCCACCTCGGGGAAAATAAGTTGTTCCTTGATGCCGAGCGTGTAGTTGCCGCGGCCGTCCATAGAGTCGGATACGCCGTTGAAGTCGCGGATACGGGGAAGAGCGACGCGCACGAGTCTTTCCAAGAACTCGTACATTTTGGTGCCCCGCAAGGTAACTTTTACTCCTACCGGCATGCCCTTACGGAGTTTGAAGTTGGAAACGTCCTTGCGGGAAGCGATGATAACAGCCTTCTGACCGGTGATTCTCGAGAGTTCTTCTGCTGAATCCTCTACAAGTTTCCTGTCGTGGGTGCCTTCGCCGACGCCCTCGTTAATGGTTATCTTGAGCAGACGTGGAGCCGCCATGGGGGTAGTATACCCGAACTTCTTCACGAGAGCATCTACAATTTCTTCTTTATAGAGCTTCTTGAGAGCAGGAACATAGCCCTTCGGAGCCATGGACTGATCTGCCTCTTGTTTTTTATTCTGCTTTGCCATAATTACTTAATCTCCTGTCCTGATTTTTTAGCTACGCGAACCTTCTTGCCGTCTACAAACTTGTAGCCTACGCGGGTTGGAACCGGATTGGCTGCGGTACTGGTGGGATCCAGAAGATTTACGTTGGAAATATGGATGCCAGCCTCCATTTTGATAATGCCGCCCTGGGGGTGCTTGGTGCTGGGCTTGGTGTGCTTGCTCACGAGGTTTACGCCCTCTACAATCACACGGTCTTTGTCTTTGAGTACGGCAAGCACCCTTCCGGTCTTACCCTTGTCGTTTCCGGCGTTTACATAAACGGTGTCGCCTTTCTTGATTTTAAGCTTTTTCATAATGCCTTGATTTTTTAGAGGACTTCCGGAGCCAGTGAAACGATTTTCATATATTTATCACGGAGCTCGCGGGCAACCGGTCCAAAAATACGGGTGCCGCGGAGTTCTCCGGCCTGGTTCAGAAGAACGCAAGCATTGTCATCGAAACGGATGTAAGACCCGTCCGGACGACGTATTTCTTTTTTTGTGCGTACCACAACGGCCCTCGAGATAGTGCCCTTCTTGGTGTCGCTGCCGGGAATGGCGCTCTTGACAGTCACGACGATAACGTCGCCGATGGTCGCATAACGATGGTGTGTTCCGCCAAGCACACGTACGCAGAGGACTTCCTTTGCGCCGCTGTTGTCGGCCACCAATAAACGTGATTCCTGCTGTATCATAACTACTTGGCTTTTTCTACTATTTTGGTAACTCTCCAGTTCTTGGTCTTGCTGAGAGGACGGGTTTCCATAATGATAACCTTGTCGCCCTCGCCGCACTCATTCTTCTCGTCATGAGCCACGAACCTTGCGGTGGTCTTTACATATTTGCCGTAAAGGGGATGCTTCTCCTTACGCTCAACAGCTACAACGACGGTTTTATCCATCTTGCTGCTGACAACCACGCCTTGTCTTTCCTTGCGAAGATTTCTTTCCATGGGAATGTCTTTTTAATTCTTGTGTTCTTTCTCTGCCAGGACAGTAATCATAATAGCTATCTGGCGGCGGAGTTTCTTAAATTTGGAAGTGTCTTCCAATGGAGAAATCGCATGGTTTATCTTCATGGTCTCGAGATTTCTTTTTTCGAGTTTGATTCTGTCGCGCAGGTCTGCTACAGACATTTCGCGTGCTTCTGCTGCTTTCATTTCTGTTTCTCCATTAATAAATTATTCGGTATAATCCCTGCGAACCACAAACTTAGTGGCAACGGGGAGCTTCTGGGCGCCGAGCCTCATGGCTTCCTTGGCGATTTCCAGGGGAACACCTTCGGCCTCAAAAATAATACGGCCGGGAGTGATAGGGGCTACCCATGCATACACGTCGCCTTTTCCTTTACCCATACGGGTATCGAGAGGCTTCTTGGTTATGGGCTTGACCGGAAATACACGAATCCAGAGTTGTCCCTCACGGCTCATGTAGCGAGTGATTGCCTGACGAGCGGCCTCAATCTGCTGCGCCGTAAGCCAGCAATTCTCTAAGGTCTTGATTCCGAAAGAACCGAATGCGAGCTGATTGCCCCTTTGGGCCATGCCTTTCATCACGTTCTTTTGTTCCCTTCTGTACTTTGTACGTTTTGGTTGTAACATCGTAATATTACTTTAAAATATTAAATTTTCATTTAAATCCCTGAAATACAGTAGTTTAGCTATGCCACCCGCCGATTTTGGGACTGCAAAGATACTAAAAATATTTTATTCTGCAAGGGATTTTGAAAAATTTTTGATATATTTTCGACGCGGAAACCAGATGTTTAACTTGCGCCATTTCAGCAAGTTACGCATCGAGCGTGAAAATAGTTTGGTGCAATTTCGACCGCCAAACGCCTTGTCAGTCTTCCGTAGCGCTCTTGAGGGCGCGCTTCATCACCGACTCCTCTTCCACAGAGCCCTCTTCGCGCTTGCGGCGGTCTTCACGGCTCTTTACTGTGCTTTTAAGTACATCGTATTTGATGATTGTCTTACGGGGCATATCGTAGAAGATGCTGAAATAGAAAGAGTCCCACGCCCCCGCTTCCCACAGCTGTACTAATTGTTCGGTCTTTTTGTCCATTCCTTTCGGTTGATAGGGAGTCTTCAGGTTGGTGCCGAAAAGCCTTGCCACCATCTGCCAAAAGCCGGCTGTAAAGCCGCTGCGGTAAGTTTTTATTATTTCGTATGGGGTCATGCCGCATTCGCGGTCTACAAGACGCATCAGCAGTACGCCCTGGCTTATGGTCATGCCTCGGATGTCTTTTTCGAAAAGGCGGAAAAGTTCCAGCATCACATCGCGGGTGTAGGCGTTTCGCTGACTGCGTTTGCTTACATCCGCCGCAATGGTGCTGTCCACCTGCTTCATCAGCTTGCGTCCCACAAGAGCGTAAGGGTATACCTTATTAAAATTATATACCAATCTGTATTCTCTGCGCCAGTCATTCCCTTTCATCTTCCGACCCTTCGGAAACACCCATACCGGGTCGATTGAATCCACAAAAACGGTATCGCCGTTTATAACCTCATAAAACATGGGTACGCCCTTAACTTTGCGCGGGCGCACAGGGCGGTCCTTCTGCGAAAAAGCCGGCAGGCAAAGAAGAAGGGTGAAAATTATGAGAAATAAACGTTTCACAGCTCTAATAGACAATCACGGCTCCGGCGGCTCTAATAAACAGAAAGAGTTGAGCCGTCCCAAGAGGCGTAGTGCTCGCCTCCGTCTATCCAGTCTTTAAGAATAATCAAACGGGCCCCTGTAGGGAGGGATATATCCACTGCATCGTGGAAATGGCCGAAGATGCAATAATCTGCCGGCACAGCGGAAGTTTGCTCTACACAGAATTTGTAAAGCGGTTCATCAGCGCCTTTGAACTTATAACTGCGATGCTTGCGGCGGTTGCTGTTGCTCCAATTGGTGCCGAAGCGATAAGCCAACCAAGGGTGCAGAGTGCTGAAAAGCACCTGGCAAGTGCGGTTATGGAAGAGCCAATTTATCAGCCTGTAATTGAAATCGGCTCCGCCAAGGCCATCTCCATGTCCAAGCAGGAATCTTTTCCCCTTAAGCTCTATCCTAATCGGCTGCTTCACCACCTCAACCCCCAATTTCTGCCAAAATGAATAAAGCCAGACATCGTGATTTCCAGGCACATAATAAACCTTTACACCGGCATCCAACAATCTTACGATGGCGGCAATCACCCTCACCCCTTCATTAGGGATGACATCGCGGTATTCGTACCAAAAATCCCAAATATCCCCAAGCAGATAAAGCGCCTCTGTCTCAGGCTTTTCTATACTCTTAAGCCATGCCGTAAAACGCTCTTCACGCTCTTTGACATCGCCGTCCTTAAGGCCTAAATGAATATCCGAAACAAAGTAAATCATACTAATGAAGAAATTATTACGGCCGCTCCCACTACGGCGCAGTAGAGCGCAAACCATGTGAATTTGGCCTTCTTTACGAGGGCTATCATCGCTTTGCAGGCGAAAAGACCGCTGAGAAAGGCCGCCGAAAATCCTAAAACAAGGGGGAGCGCTCCCACGCCCGCTCCAAAACTCGCCTCACCCTTTGCCACATCCAAAAGGGAAAGCATCTGCTCGCCTATTATAGGTATGAGCACCATAAGAAAGGAGAATTGCGCCATCGACTCTTTTTTTACTCCGGTAAGAAGCCCTGTTGCAATAGTGGTGCCGCTGCGGGAGAGGCCCGGGACAACCGCAATGGCTTGACTTATGCCCACCACAAAGGCCTGCAAATAGGATATGCCGTTGCGATGGTAGAGCGGATGCTTTGGGGTGTAGTAAGTGGATAACAGAAGCAATGCGGCGGTTATAATAAGGCAGATGCCTACAATCAGGAGACTGTCGCCGAAGAGGGCCTCTACTTTGTCTTTAAAGAAGAAACCTACCACCGCCACCGGTATCATGCTTACGCAGAGTTTAAGGAAGTAGTCGGTTTCGTCATTGTATTTGAATTTGAAGATGCCTTTGAGAAGTTTCCAAATGGCTGACCAAAATACTATTATCGTGCTTAGAACCGTGGCGAAGTGCACCGTTACGGTGAAATCCAAAAAGCCGGAGGCATCCACCCCCACCAATTCCCGCGCAATCATCAGGTGACCGCTGCTGCTGACGGGCAGAAACTCGGTAAGACCTTGAACGATACCAAGCAGAATTGCTTCCCACCACTCCATCTTTAATCTTTTTTACGCATTATGCCGATAACAATCACCACCAGGCCGGCTACTATTACAATCGGAGCCAGCACAAGCCTGCGGAAGTTGAACATGCTCCAGTTGAAGACCTGCGGGTCTTTTAAACCGCCGCCGCTCAGCTGCACGAAGCCTAAGGCCATTACGACTACCCCTATTATCATCAGAATTATACCCTTGCGGGTTATGGCAAGTTTGCCGCTTTGTTCGTCCATATTTAATTTGTCTTTTTAATAGTACGGTTTATCTTTTCAATAATACAATTTGTCTTTGTCCATATAAAGCAGATGCATCACTACAAAATAAGTGCTAATAAGGCAGATACCCACTCCTACAACAATTATTATTCCACCCGAGATAGCAAGTCCCGCAGGGCTCAGTATATCGAAGAGGCGGGAGAATTGTTTCCATGCAAAAAAGATGGCCGTAGCTATCACCAACATGCTCATCAGCGAACTTATGAGCCCGAGCACAAAAGCGTCTCTCATGAAGGGGCGGAGGATGAATGAGGGCGATGCCCCCACGAGCTGCATTGTGTTTACGGTAAAGCGGCGGGCGTAGATATTGAGCCGCATGGTGTTGCTTATGAGTACAAAGCTTATGAAGAGCAGCAGCAGGATAAGTACGCCCAAGATGAGGGAGAGTTTGGAGAGATTCGAGTTGATGGAGTCTACGAGGGGGATGCGCGATTCCACCGTGTCTACCAATTTAGACTCTTTGAGCCGGGCCGATACCATGGCAAGGCTGTCGGCATTAACATAGTCGGCTTTGAGGGTCAGTTCGAGAGACAAGGGTACGGATGTGCTTTCGAATACGTCCATAAAGTCTTCTCCCAGCATCTCGCGAAGTTCGGCTATACCCTGTTCGCGCGTTATCAGGCTAACGGTTTTTATATAAGGAAGGGCCTCCACATCGGTTTTGAACTTTTCCGCCTGCTTTTCTGTAACCTCCTCACGCAAAAGCACCTCCATCTGCATATTCTCCTTGAACCAATCCGACACGCGGCG
>JAAZIW010000099.1 GCA_012800665.1 Rikenellaceae bacterium | reverse complement strand
GGCGGCGGTTTCTATGCGGAAACGGGAACTTCCGAGCGTTATGGGAATAAAACCTGCGGCCATTGCGGCACGAACTTCCTCAGGACTGAAATCCCCTTCCGGCCCAATCAGAATCACAATTTTTGGCTTTGAGCATTTTTTGTCGCCAGATGTCTCATTCAAAAATATTTTTATCTCCTCCATTATATTGGTCCGCGGATGCACCTCATCGGAGCAATAACCTATAAGTCGAAGCTCTTCTACCTTCCGGCAAGAGTTCTCTATAAACTCCATTACGGTTTTCGGCTCTGTAAGCGTAGGGATGGCTCCTTTCAACGACTGCTTTGTGGCAGAAAGAAGAATTCGCTTGAGCCTGTCGAGTTTGAGCACGCGGCGTTCGGAGCGTTCTCCAATTACGGGCGCAAGCACATCTATCCCAAGCTCGGTAAGCTTTTCGGCCATCCATTCATATCGGTCGAGATTTTTTGTCGGGCAGACGGCTAAAGTCAGATGATATGGATACCCGCCCCAGTCCGTTTCGGCGCCTTCAATGCGCGCCCAAACTTTCTCCGGTCCCTTTTTTCGGTTTGCCTTAGAGTCTTTCGCACCCTTGGCGGCTTTACTCTTTCCTTCTGATAAGCCGCCATAATCTTCATCGAGCAGAATGCAATGGTACAGGGTGCCCCGTCCGTCTATCACCTTAATCGAATCCCCCGCCTTATGCCTAAGCACCTGCATACAATGAGCGGTTTCATCGGCATCCAAGCAGAGAACATCTTCTCTAATATCTTCCGAATAAAAAATCTCCATTATTAGAATCTGATAACTTTTACCTCCCCATTTACTCCAAGCTTTATTATTTGGGAAGATTTCCCTGTCGCACTGTCGTCAAAACGTATTTTTCCCCTCTCCTCTACAATAAAACTCTCCGGAACCACATAATCCACGCCCTCTATAATTTCTTTAGAAATCTCGCTGAAACGGCTTGGTGCGGGCTCTCCGGAAATGTTGGCAGAGGTCGAAACCAAAGGTTTGCGGAGCTTGTAAATCAATTTATTACAGAAAATAGCTCCGGCAGAATTAACTATAGGAATACGTATTCCGACACTGCCATCTTCCGCAACCACCGACAGCGCCAAGCCAAAGCTTGTTCCTTTCGCCGCCCCTCCTTTCGAATCCGCCACTATCGCCCCGGGATAAATTATCGTCATCGGGGCATCATTAACCTCTACCAAATCTATTGCTATCGGGGGAATAATATCTATATACCTCGCCACCATATCGAGGTCGGAGGCTAACAGTATCAGCGATTTTGCCTCATTGCGCTTTTTGAGGGCGAGCACCTTACGCACCGCCTCCTCATTGCACGCATCGCAACCTATACCCCAAATGGTGTCGGTGGGGTAGAGAATGATGCCTCCGCGCTTAAGTACATCTAAGGCTTCGCTAATTATATCTGCTATGTTCATAAAATCTCCCCTTACATTATTTGCCGGCGGCCGCCTATCGGTCAAGCAAGTGCTCTTACACAGCACCGATAAAGCGCCCGGAATCTACCATCCCTGATTATAGAGAGTGCCTTTTTTCCTCCAATAACGCATCAGCAGCCACCCTACAAGTGCGCCTCCCAAATGAGCGAAATGCGCTACTCTGTCCGCTGTTCCCGTTACGCCGATAAGCAATTCTATCGCCAAGAATATTGTCACCATCCATTTTGCCGGAAGCGAAATCGGCGGGAATATCAGCATCAATCTGTTTTGCGGATAAAGGAATGCATATGAGAGCAGCACACCGTAAACCGCCCCCGAAGCTCCTACCGTCGGTATCATTTTCAAGCGCCCGTAAGCGGTTGCGGCAGTAGAAACGCCTTCCGCCATCTGATTCATATAAGACGCCACCCTGATAGCTTGCACCCCTGTATGAAGCGCCGCTGCTCCGAGTCCGCATAAAAAATAGAACAGCAGGAACTTGCGCGAACCGATAGTCCTTTCCACCGCAATGCCGAAAATAAACAGGGCGTACATATTAAAGAAAATATGCCAAAATCCGCCATGCATAAACATGTGTGTAATGGGCTGCCACCAACGGAAAAAGCGTGAAGTCGGATAGAAAAGACCGAAGGTGCCAATCATGAAATCTTCGTTGATTAGCGTTGCCAAGAAAATCAAGGTGTTGATAATGATTATATTAAGCGTCACAGGCGGAATTTGCGGACGGCTTTGTCTATAGTAATATTGCATATTAAAATTTTTTGTCCAATTCTTCAACAGAAACTATGCCGAGAATTCGTTTTCCGGAGGGAGTAAGTTCGGCATTTTCGCACGCAAAAAGAGCATCAATCAGGGCCTGCCCTTCCTCCGGGCTGTTTATACTGAAATTAAGCGATTCGAGTGTGGCGAATTTTGCCGCATAGGAAGCAAAAACCGCATCCTGAAGGCCCCCGACAGGGGTGTCGGAAAGAATCAAAATCATATCCTGCACCATTTGCTGTACTTTTCCGGGCTCGCAAGAAAGACCTTCAGGCACGGCATTCACCACTACTGTATCATTTCCGAAGGGGGTAATGTCAAAGCCGAGAGAAGTAAGATAATTTGCGTTGCTTTCGAATAGCAGGCATGCCTGTGTACCGACCTGTACCGAAACGGGGAAAAGAGCCCGTTGGGAGACATGTTCGTTGCAGGATAAGGCCCTTAGCGATTTTTCGTAGGCAACCCGTTCAACTGCACGCCGGATATTAACTACCATCAGCCCCGAAGCGGCCGTTCCTACAAGATATTTCCCTTTGACTATAAGGAGCTTTGGGGTTTGAGGAAAGAGTTTGAAGAAGTCTTGTCCTTGTGTATGATGAGCGCCTCCGGCTTCAAGTTCGCCAGGAGAGCCGAAAACATCGGACCCGGGAAAACCCAAACCTTCATTTTCGAAACCAATATTGCCGCTTGCGAAGGGGTCATAAGTCGGGTCTATTTGCGGCATAGGTTCTTTTATTTGCCCGTGAACTGCATCAAAATGCCGTCCGATTATCGGCATCTGCACCCCGGCGGCTGCATCGAAGTCAATGCCATCGCCAAAGGCATTGCGCCCGAGGGTTTCTTTTACGCATGCATAAAGAGTTTGATATACAACGCTTTCCTCTTCGAATTTAACCTCGTTTTTGGTCGGGGAGATATTTACATCTACCGTTGACGGGTCGACTGTCAGCCAAATGAACCAAGACGGCATTGTGTCTTTGACAATGAAGCCTTCATAGCCTTTTAGTATGGCTTTACGCAGATACGGGCTTGAAAAATATCTGCCATTCACGAAAAAGTATTGATGGGCCACCGTTTTTCTGGCGCTTTGCGGACGGGCGAGAAAGCCGGAAACAGTAAGCGTGGTGGTTTCGTTGTAAAGGTCCACCACATCCTCCGCGACATTAGAACCCATAAGGTCTAATATTCTGAATTTGAGCGATTTGGCCGGTCGCAATACGAAAAGGTCGCGGTCATCCGAGCGAAGCGAGAAAGCAATTGAGGGCTGAGTAAGCGCTATTCTTGTAAACGCTTCCACTATGTGTCTGAGCTCCACCTTATCCGATTTAAGGAATTTTCGTCTGGCGGGAGTGTTGTAAAAAAGATTCCGTACAGCGAAATTGCTCCCTACAGGGGCTGCCACGGAAGAGGTTTTAACAGCGCCATGATCTTGTACAATCACTTGGATGGCAGTTTCGTCTTGCTTGCGACGGGTGCGAAGGGTAAGCTCCGCAATAGCCGCAATGCTGGCTAAAGCCTCTCCTCTGAAACCATAACTTTCTATTGCAGACAGGTCATCTATAGTGGAGATTTTTGAGGTGGCATGCCTCTCGAAGCATAAAACAGCATCTGCCGGACTCATGCCGATACCGTTGTCTATCACCTGAATCAGAGTGCGTCCTGCATCAGATATAATCACTTTTATATCGGTCGCACCGGCATCCACCGCATTTTCCATCAACTCTTTAACTACCGAAGACGGTCTTTGCACAACTTCGCCTGCGGCAATCATATTGGCGAGCTGTACCGGTAAAACGTGCAGTTTACTCATTTGACGAACAGGTATGGATAGAGTTTAAGGATTAAGAAAAGGATGGCGGCAATGAGAAGCAGGGTGATTATTCCTATTATAGTTTGTACAGTCTTCATGGGGGTACGAGTTTTTTTGTAAGCTCCACCCCTTAAAGACCCGCGTATATTGCTTCCGGGTGCATGTTTTTCTTCTTTTTCCTCTTTGAGTTCAGCGGCTCTTTGGCGGCGCCTTTCCTTTTCGGCGTCGTAATATATAGGCTTACGGTTGAACACTCTGTGTTCTGATATTCCAAAAAAATTGAATAATGCCATAGTTTACAAAAATAGTGAAATTTTGCGTAATTTTGTAGGGTTATGGATTTTAGAATAGGACAAGGATATGATGTGCATAAATTAGCCGCCGGGCTGCCGATGTGGCTTGGAGGAGTGCTTGTGCCAAGCGAAAATGGCTTTGTGGCTCACTCTGACGGCGATGTTGCCATTCATGCCCTTTGTGATGCCCTTCTTGGGGCTCTTGCTTTGGGAGATATCGGCAAGCTGTTCCCTGACACCTCGGATGAGTGGAAGGGAGCCGATAGTAAAGAGCTGCTGCGCATAGTGATGAAAAAAGTCCGCGAGTGCGGTTGGGAGGTTTCCAATGTAGATATTACCGTCGCCCTTCAAGCTCCTAAAATAGGTCCTTTGGTACCGCAGATGTGCGAGGCGCTTGCATCCGTGATGAATGTGGATAAAAGCCGGATTAGCATAAAAGCTACCACTGCAGAGCGCTTGGGCTTTGTCGGCAGGGGTGAGGGCTGCGAGTGCTGGGCTGTTGCGCTGCTTCACAAAATCCCTGCCCTATAATTGCTTAGTCAAAGGCGCAGCAACAGCAACCGGAAGCATTGCGATGTTTTTAAAAAGTCTTGCTCTATAGCTGCGTGATTCGCAGACTTCTGTTTTTGCAGGATTATTCTAATCCCCTGTATGCGCCCAAGAATAGAATGGTATTTGTGGAGATTTCGCGGATGGCATATACAAAAGGGTGATCCGCAATGAAGGGCTCCCCGCTTGCTAAATTTCTTCCCGTAATAACGGTAACCGCCGCCTCTGCGCCATCCTCATCCATACGGAAACGGGTTTTTTGAATTACGCTGTCTATGAATACGGCGATATTGCTCATGGCGCTGAAATCTGCACTTGCATTGAAGGCCGAAACTATTCCGAGAGACTGTAAAGCAGGAATAAGTATGTTCCTTTCGGCCGTAAAACTCAAATCCATCTTTGGGATAGATACACGCAAATCTTCTTGAGAAGAGAGTTTGGAAATTGCTGAATCCCATTTTTCGGCATCGAGACCGGCTACGAAAGCATCGAAATCCACATTTTCATCGGGAAGCAGTATGTCAAACACGAAAGCTTTATTACCGAAAGGCAGTTCACACATCTGCGCCGTAAGCTCCGTGCTGTAACCCAACTTGCATGGCAACTCCGCGTTCATAAAATCTTTCGTCACATCTTTTCCTCCGAGGCTGTGGAAAGGCATTGGCTTTGTTCCGCTTTCAGGGAATTTTGTAGTCCATATCCCCTTGAAATACAGAGCATTGGCTATTTCACTGAAGGTTTTTCCTGAGGCTCCGTTTGAAAGCATGCTCAGGGCGCATGACATACTAAGCGGAGAAATGAAGACCTCCTGTTTTGTATCGCGCGGATACACTTCTTTAAGTAAATTAAAAGCGAAAGTGTTGCCTTTTGAAAAGACTTCCTTTTGACTTTTGGTAAGCACAATATCCTTTCGCTCTTTCAATTTTGGAGAAGAGGGGCTTTTTTCGCAGTCTGCAAGGACCGCAAATGCCATAAGGAGGAATAAATACTTTCTCATACTTACAAACTTTAGATTGCAGAGTAATTTTCTGCACTTACCAAAGTAATGATAAATGTAATAG
The DNA here is from genome assembly GCA_012800665.1 of Rikenellaceae bacterium. Lineage (GTDB taxonomy): Bacteria > Bacteroidota > Bacteroidia > Bacteroidales > UBA932 > Cryptobacteroides. The sequence continues at coordinate 371 of JAAZIW010000099.1, read as the reverse complement.
ATTTATGTTGGTGATAAAAAGAGATATTAGTTTTATAAATCGCATCAAAGCAGGCGAACTGAAAATGCGGGATAAAAAAATTTTGCAATTTTACAAAAGGATTGTATCTTTGCAGTCCCTTTAATGTCAAATTGAGATATGGTGTAATGGTAGCACTACAGATTCTGGCTCTGTCTGTGAGGGTTCGAGTCCTTCTATCTCAACAGAAAGGTCGGTTGCATTCCGGCCCGTTTTTTTGAAATAAATTTATCGCGGTTGGCACTAGTTGCCGCAAGAGGCTAAGGGACGGCTTAGTCCCCGTTAAGGCGGCGGCATCAGCCGCCCGGCCGGGCCCGGGACTTTGCTTGCAAAGTCGGAAAGGGCAATCAGGC
>JAAZIW010000098.1 GCA_012800665.1 Rikenellaceae bacterium | reverse complement strand
TCGTAAACTCCCTCGGCACCCATTTTTGCAATGAATTTTTGAGGATCGCTGTCGGGGAGATTCTCATTTCCGGGAAGTTTGGCGAGCGCATCCATGTATTCATCCTCCGAAAGGAGTTCCATCTGCTCCAATCCGCTGTCACCACTCTGAATTACTGCGTATTTTTCGTAATAGATGACGCTTTCCAACCTTTTGGCGGGAAGTCCCAGCAGGGCGCTGATCTTATTGGGGGCGTTTTTGAAGTACCAAACATGGGCTACCGGAACGGTAAGGGTGATATGACCCATACGTTCGCGGCGAACCTTCTTTTCGGTAACCTCCACGCCGCATCTGTCACAAACGATGCCGCGATAGCGGATTCTCTTATATTTTCCGCAATAGCACTCATAATCCTTTGTGGGACCGAATATTTTCTCGCAGAAGAGACCATCCCTCTCAGGCTTATAGGTGCGGTAGTTTACCGTCTCCGGCTTGAGTACTTCACCACAACTCCTCTCTATAATGTCCTCCGGAGAGGCAAGAGAGATGCCGATGGTTTTGAAATTGCTCTTAACTTTATTGTCTTTATTGTTGAAAGTGGGCATTTTCTACTTTACTTATTCTTGATTATTCCAGAGTAACTTTAAGTCCGAGACCCCTGAGTTCGTGCAGAAGCACGTTCAGAGACTCCGGAATGCCTGGTGTCGGCATCGGATCGCCTTTGACTATGGCCTCGTAGGTTTTGCTCCTGCCCGTAACGTCATCCGACTTTACAGTAAGGATTTCCTGCAGGGCATTGGCTGCGCCAAAGGCCTCCAGAGCCCATACCTCCATTTCTCCGAAGCGCTGGCCGCCGAATTGGGCCTTGCCTCCGAGAGGCTGTTGGGTAATGAGTGAGTACGGGCCGATAGAACGGGCATGCATCTTATCGTCTACCATATGGTCGAGCTTAATCATATAGATTATACCGACTGTGGCGCTTTGGTCGAACCAGTCACCGGTACCGCCATCACGGAGCCGTGTTTTGCCGTAGCGCGGCAAACCGGCCTTGTCGGTGTAGTCGCAGATTTCTTCGTTGCTGGCGCCGTCAAAAATCGGGGTGCTGAATTGGACACCCAGTTTTTGACCGGCCCATCCGAGCACGGTTTCATAAATCTGACCAAGATTCATACGTGAAGGTACTCCCAAGGGATTGAGGACGATGTCCACCGGGGTGCCGTCATCAAGGAAAGGCATATCTTCGCGTCGAACAATCTTAGCGATGATGCCCTTGTTTCCATGGCGTCCGGCCATCTTGTCACCCACAGTAATCTTGCGCTTCTTGGCTATATACACCTTTGCAAGCTGCATTACTCCGTTGGGGAGCTCATCGCCTACCTTAAGTTGGTCCACTTCTCTTTTACAAACAGCCGCCTCTGCCTTTAAGGCTATGCAGTAGTTGTTGATGAGGTCGTGTATTTGAACATTGGTATTGTCCTTTTCGCTCGTCCACTTATTGGAATTTATATTTTCGTAATCGATATCCTTGAGCAGTTCGGCAGTGAACTTCTTGTCTTTGGCTAATATTTCCACACCGTAAAGGTCGTAAATACCGGCGCTCTTCTTTCCTTTGGTAAGGGTGTTAAGTCTTGTGAGGAAGTCGGTGCGAAGTTTTTCCGCCTTGCGATTGAATTCCTGCTCACGGAGCTCGGCCTTGGTTTTTATATCATCGCTGCTTGTCTTCTTGCGTCCGCTCATCTTGGCGGCCTTGGCATAGAGTGCAGTCCTGATAACTGTACCTGAGAGGCTGGGATTGGCCTTAAGGGATGCATCCTTGACATCTCCGGCACTGTCACCGAAAATAGCCTTGAGGAGTTTCTCCTCGGGACTCGGATCGCTTTCTCCTTTAGGCGTAATCTTACCTATCATAATGTCACCCGGCTCAATATGAGCGCCGATGCGTACAATACCGTCTTTGTCGAGATTTTTTGTAGCCTCTTCGCTTACATTGGGGATATCGAAAGTGAGTTGTTCCATACCGCGCTTGGTGTCGCGCACCTCGGTCAGGTATTCATCCACGTGGATGCTCGTAAGTATATCCCACTTCACCATCTCTTCGCTGATTACGATGGCATCCTCATAATTATAACCCTTCCATGGCATAAATGCTACCATTAGGTTGCGGCCGAGCGCAAGCTCGCCGTTTTGCGAGGCATAGCCTTCGGTGAGAACCTGTCCCTTCTTTACCTTATTGCCTTTGCGGACAATGGGAGTAAGGGATATGCAGGTGCTCTGATTAGTGCGGCGCCAGATAGGAAGCTTGTAGATGGTTTCTTCAGGCTCGAAGGAAACAAAGCTTTCTTCTTCCGTGCGGTCGTATTTTATACGTATCTCGTTGGCATCCACATAGGTAACAGTGCCATCTCGCTCTGCTATGTATTGAGTGCGGGAGTCAAGGCAAACCCTTTGCTCCAGTCCGGTACCCACAATCGGGGCTTCGGGCTTGAGAAGCGGAATGGCCTGACGCATCATATTTGCTCCCATAAGGGCGCGGTGTGCATCGTCATGCTCCAGGAAGGGGATGAGAGAAGCGGCCACCGAGGCCATCTGATTGGGTGCTACGTCCATATAGTTCACCTCTTGCTTGCTTACCACGGGGAAGTCAGCTTCAAGGCGGCACTGTATGCGGTCTTCTTTGATGGTGCCGTCGTCTTCCATCTTCACTTTGGCGAGAGAAACAAGCGTATGTTCCTCTTCCTCTGCGGTCATATATAAGGCTCCGGAGGCGGAAAGGTCCACTTTGCCGTCCTTAACCTTACGATACGGAGTTTCTATGAATCCGAGCCTGTCAATACGGGCATATACGCAAAGACTGCTTATAAGACCGATATTGGGACCTTCCGGTGATTCAATCGGACAGAGGCGGCCATAGTGAGTGTAATGCACGTCACGAACCTCGAAGCCTGCCCTTTCGCGGGAAAGACCTCCTGGGCCGAGTGCGCTCAGACGCCTCTTGTGAGTGATTTCGGCAAGAGGATTGGTCTGATCCATGAACTGACTCAACTGGCTCGTTCCAAAGAAAGAGTTTATAACGCTGCTGAGCGTTTTGGCGTTAATCAGGTCGACGGGTTTGAATTGCTCGCTGTCGCGAATGTTCATACGTTCGCGTATGGTGCGGGCCATGCGGGCGAGACCTACGCTGAACTGGTTGGCCAACTGTTCGCCTACTGTGCGCACGCGCCTGTTTGAGAGGTGGTCTATATCATCTACCGTAGCCTTGTTGTTGATGAGGCGCACTAAGTATTTGATGATTTCCACAATATCGTTCTGAGTGAGAACTCTGGTCGCAGCGTCGGTATCGAGTCCGAGCTTGCGATTCAAGCGATAGCGGCCCACCTCGCCGAGGTCGTATCTCTTCTCGCTG
>JAAZIW010000097.1 GCA_012800665.1 Rikenellaceae bacterium | reverse complement strand
GTGCAGATGCTTGGAGGCTGCTAAGGGAAGATTTCGATATAGACTCGGTGCATATTTCTTTAGAGAAATGTTCGCCCGTGGGAGCTGGTTTGGGCGGAGGTTCGGCAGATGCGGCTTTTACCTTGATTGGGCTGAATGATATTTTCTCGCTTGGCTTAAGCCTTGAACAGATGGCAGATTATGCCTCGCGCCTCGGCTCTGATTGTGCATTTTTCATCTATAATAAACCTTGCTTTGCAAGGGGCAGGGGGGAGATTTTGGAACCGATAGAGCTTCCGCTGGATGCTTATCGCTTCGAAGTGCTTGTTCCGCAGGGTGTTCGGGTTTCCACCAAAGAGGCCTATGCTGATTTGGTACGAAGACCGCAGCAAAAGCCTGATGATATGAGTCTGAAAGAATTGCTTCTGCAAACTCCGGTGGAGCGTTGGCGCAACCTCATAGTGAACGACTTCGAGGCATCTGTTTTTCCAAAATATCCGGAAATCAAGTCGCTTAAGGATGACTTTTATGCAAGAGGCGCTGTCTACGCATCCATGTCGGGTTCAGGTTCTGCTGTGTTCGGAATGTTTCCCAAATAGAAGTATATTTGCAGAATGAAGCCACGTGTACTCCTGGCCGTTTTACTGCTCATGCTTGCGGCAGTTTCCGCTTTTGCTCAAACGACGAAAGTGCGTGGACGTGTGGTGGATGAGCAGGGCGAGGGGATACCTTTCGTGGCTGTAATGTTTGAGGGCACCACCGTAGGCATCACGACAGATCTTGACGGCTATTATAATCTCGAAAACAAAGATATTTCAAATAAGGTGCTGGTGGCGCAGCTCTTGGGCTATGAAAGCGTCCGCGTGAATGTGCGCCCCGGAGTTTTCAATCAAATAGATTTCACGTTGCGCCTTTTCAATCATGAACTTGCAGGCGCTCAGGTGAAAGCCGATAACAAAAAGGCCAAGCGATTGCTTGCAAACATAAATGCCCGCCGCTCCAAGAACGATCCTGACAGTCATCCTCAATACAGGGTTAAAATTTATAATAAGATGGAGTTGGGCCTTACCCATCCGCAGGAACAGATTCAGAATACTGGTTTCGGGAAAAAATTTGCTTTCGTTTTCGATTATATCGACACCTCGGCTGTGAGCGGTGTGCCATATCTGCCCATTATGATAAGCGAAACAGTGGCGGACAAGCACCACAGCTCCAATCCCGAACTGAATACCGAGAAGGTTGAGGCAAACCGGATTTCCGGTGTCAATCCCGACTTGAATCTGCTCAGTCAATTCACCGGCAGCATGCATCTTAAAGTGAATTTTTACAACGATTTCATAAACGCTTTCGATGTGCAGTTTCCTTCGCCCATCATGCCGGCAGCCCTGCTTTATTACAATTATTATATAATCGACTCTTTGCAGCTGGATGGACGAAAGACGCTTGTGGTGCGCTATCATCCCAAAAAATTCATCTCCACCCCGACTTTCGACGGTGAAATGCAAATCGATGCAGAGGATTTTGCTCTCCGCAGTATCCGCGCCACCATGAAAAACACGGTCAATGTCAATTGGTTGAGGGACTTTGAGCTGAATGCTTCTTATCAGCGCATGCCCGATTCCACCTGGTTTTATAAGTCAGATGGTTTTTATGTCGACTTTTCAATGAGTCTGAGGGATTCCAGCAAGATGCTGTCTTTCTTAGGCAAACGCGAACTTACTTATGGTGAGCCGGATTTTGACTTTGTGCCGGAAATAAAGAGTAGCGATGCCCCGGTAAAAGTGGCTGTCGATGCGGGTCATCAGAGTGAGGAATTTTGGGAGGCGGCCCGTCCGGCTCCGCTTACCAAAAAAGAGGAGGATGTATACGCGATGGTGGATGAGATAAAGACCATTCCTCTTTATAAAGACCTTTATACCATAATTTACACGCTTATAAACTCTTATTGGGATATAGGGAAGATAGGCATAGGTCCGTATTTCAAATTGTTGAGCTTCAATCAGATGGAGGGCTTACGCCCGCAATTCGGCTTGCATACATCCAAAGATTTCAGCAAGACCGACCGTTTTATGGTGTATGCAGCTTATGGCATAAGGGATAAAACCTTGAAAGGCGGCGGCGAGTGGGAGCATCTTTTCAGTAGAGACCCTTGGATAAAGTTGTACTCTGAGATAAAGTATGATGTATATCAGATTGGGGCGGGGGACAATGCCCTTACAGAAGGGAATATGTTCGCCAGTATCTTCGGGGGAAGCCATGGTACCCGTCCCTGCATGACGAGTTCATTCAAGCTGAATTATGAGCAGGAGGTGAATCCTTCATTTACTTTCGGAGCCGGATTGAATTTCAGCCGCTACTATGGCACCGGAGAGTTGTTTGTACCCATGATTGCCACCAGCGGCAGAACCATTCCCAGCGTAGCTAAAAACGAGTTTTATCTTATGGCGACCTTCTCCAAGGATGAAACCGTCAACAAGGGCTATTTTATAAAGCAAAGTGTACACAGCAATTATCCGATTATCCGTATAGACCTTTCCGCAGGTATTCCCGGTATACGCAAATACGACTATGGTTATTTCCGTCCGGAACTGTCCATTAATTGGAAGTGGCGCCTTCCGCCTTTCGGCATGAGCAAAATCTGGGCAAACGCCGGCACCATAATAGGCAGGGTGCCATATCCGCTGCTGCATATTCACGAGGGCAACAGCACCTATCTGCTCAACAAGCAGGCTTTCAGTTGCATGGACTTCTTCGAATTCGCCTCCGATACTTGGGCAACAATATTCTGGTATCACAGTTTAGGCGGTTATATATTCGGAAAAATCCCAATTATCCGCGAACTGAATTTGCGTGAAGAGTTCTCGCTGCGTGCCACCTGGGGCAGTCTGTCCGAAAGGAACAACGGAAATCCGGGCGAATCGCAAATGCGGGCGCCTATGCGTTTCCCGAAGATGATTCCCGGAGACCCGACTTCTCCCTATATGCGCTCTCTTGGCAAAGTTCCCTTTGTGGAGTTCGGGGTAGGTATCAGCAATATACTGCGCTTCATCCGAATAGACTGCTTCTGGCGCCTCACCCATCGCGACGATATGGAAGGGGTAGAGGAACAGCAGACAGGCGAGGGAATCTTCAATACGCTCCCCAAGCGTTTCCGCACCACCAACTTCGCAGTGAACATCGGCGCCGAATTCAGATTCTAACCCGCTTCGACTTTTATTCGTTACGGGCTATTATTCCATCTTTATATTTCTTGTATATTGCCGCACTGAGTGCGCGGGGGTTGCCCTTGGGCTTTGCGGAGTACTTCGTATCTTCTCCAATCCAGTTCCACTCAAAGTCTTCACACCAGCTCTTGAAGGCCTCGTAATCAAAGTTTTCTTCGTTATTGAGACGATTGAAATATTCCTCCCATCTTGGTTTATAGAAAGTTGAGTAAAGCCCTGCCCAGCCTCTGTTGGAGTAGTCGGTAAGTTTGCCGCCTTTGAAGCCCCAGCAGCTGACAAGGTCCTTTGCATCCCACTCGTAGTAGTCTTTAAGTTCCGGTGTGTCGCCCCAATATCGGGCTTCTTCAATCCAGCGGCCGAGACGGAAATACCTTACAGACCCGACAAGCTTTTCAAGGTCGTCGATGATTCCGAGAAGATATCCGGAAGCCTCTTTGAAAGCGGTCTTGTCACCGGCCTTGTATTTGGCGATAAGTTCGAGGTAAATGTCTGAATAAT
>JAAZIW010000096.1 GCA_012800665.1 Rikenellaceae bacterium | reverse complement strand
CGCTACGGCGGTTTCTACACAAAGGAGCAAATCCGCGAGTTGGTGGAATATGCTTGGGAGCGCGGTATAACCATCATTCCTGAAGTGGACCTGCCCGGACATATGGTGGCGGCGCTGACTGCCTATCCCTGGCTCGGTTGCACCGGCGGTCCCTACAGCGTTTGGACCAGATGGGGGGTATCGGAGGATGTGCTCTGCGTAGGAAAAGAAAGCACCTTTGAGTTTTTAGAGGGGGTTTTGGATGAGGTGTGTGAACTTTTTCCATCAGAATATATACACATCGGCGGGGATGAATGTCCGAAAGTGCGCTGGGAGAAATGTCCGCATTGCCAGGCTATGGCGGATAAGTTGGGTTTGGTTTCTGATGAGAAGGGCACGCGCGAGCAGAAGCTGCAAAATTATACGACTGCCCGCGTGCAGGAGTATTTGGCCGGGAAGGGGAGGAAGATAATAGGTTGGGATGAGATTTTGGAAGGAGAATTAGCTCCCGGCGCCACGGTGATGTCGTGGAGAGGGACCTCCGGCGGCATAGAGGCGGCAAATAAGGGATTTGATGTGATAATGACTCCCAACAGCCATTTCTATTTCGATTATCAGCAGGGGGAGATAGATAAAGAGCCTCTCGGCCCGAAATATATCAAGAATCCTCTTACTTTGGAAAAAGTATATTCTTTCGACCCCTACAAGGGCATTAACGCCGAGCAGCAAAAGCATATCTTAGGCGTTCAGGCCAATCTTTGGACAGAATATATAGCCACCCCGGAGCATTTGGAATATATGCTGCTGCCTCGCATGCTTGCCTTGTCGGAAGTGCAATGGACCCCTGCCTCCGAGCGAAATTATAATCGCTTCCTGGAGACTTTGAAAAATCACCAAGAAGCGATATTGTCCGAATTGGGATATAATTACCGGCTTTCGAGCACCGATGCCTTGGGACAGGAGGCAACCGCCTCTTTCCAAACATCAGAATAACCCGGCTGGGTTAGACCATCAGGAATACCCTCGGAATACTGACTGTGCTTGAAAGTGCCGTCTTCGTTCTGAGCCTTTACATTGCCGTCGATAAACTTCACAAGTAGAAGTTCTTCCAATTTGGCCCATTCCGCAAACTGAGTCATTGCGGTTTTCACGGTATACCTTGTCATGAGCCTGCGGGCCTTGCGGAGACGCCCTTTCTCCACGAGCTTGGCAATCTTGGCATCGAATTCAGGCACGCTCTCGAACATCTGCTTTTGCTCAAAGGCATCCACTGCGCAACGGGCTACGGGAGCCATGTAATCATACATTTTATAGCAGGCGTTGGTCACCCTGTTGCACATCCAGAATTGCGAGGTGGGGGAATAACGGAGAAGATGACCGTTGCCTTCGCGAAGGCATGTGGGAACTTTTTTGGTGCTGACATAAATGGGGGTAAGATAAGAGGTTGCCGCATCGTCACAGCCAAACCAAATAAGGGCTCCCACCTCATCGGGAAGATTCGGGCGGCTTTGCGCCACAAACCAAAAACCGGTCTGCTGGGTAGCTATTGCACGCTCGTTCAAATAACTCTTGCCATTCCATTCAAAACCCATCGGGCGCCAGCGGTAGGGAAGCACGTTTCCTCCGGCTCCTATATCCTGAGTCATATCCATAGGAGTGCCCTCATAATGGTCGCGCATAACATCTGCAACATCCTTGGGGGTAATTTTATGGTCAGGCTCAATCCAAAGAGGCAGTTCTCCCGAGAGATTATAGCCCATGGCGTAATCGAGATATTTATCCGCATCAAAATTTTCTCCTCCGAGTAAGCGGAACATACTCCAAACGCGGGCATCGCAACCGCGCGCTCCGCCGAAATCGAGCGGGCCATAAGCATCGCGGAAAGAGAAATCCTCATCTTTACCGCTGAAATACCCCTTTTCACGGGCAAAAGAAATGACATCGGGAGCATAGAGGGTTTCGGGGTCATTGAGGGGGAATTTTGTAATCCTGGCCTGATTCGCATGACCGCAGATATACCCATCGGGGATGAGGCGCGCCACCCAAACTATGCCTTTGTTGTCCGGTCCTTTGCCGATGAGTTCCATTATCCAGGCTTCGCTCTTATCTATTATACTGAATGTTTCACCGGAGGAAGCATAGCCGTATTCGTTTGCCAAATCTACTATAATCTGTATGGCCTCACGAGCCGTTTTCGCCCTTTCTAACGCAACATAAATCAGTGAACCATAATCCATTATACCGGTAGAGTCCATCAATTCCCCACGTCCTCCCCAAGTGGTTTCGCCAATAGCGACTTGATGTATATTCATATTGCCCACCCTCTGATAGGTAAGTGCGGGCTGGGGAATCTGACCTAACGGCTTATTGGAGTCCCATTCGATAATCTGACGCATGCTCCCGGGTTTCCAGCGGCGTCCGGCAAGGAAGTAGAGTTCTCCGTAAAGCCAATGGGAGTCGGCCGAGTAAGACACCATTGCCGAGCCGTCAGATGAGGCCCCGTGGGTAACAATCACATTTGTACAGGCATCTGCACGATGGCTCCATGTAAGAGCCGCAATAATAAGTGTAAGGTAAAGGAAGATTTTAGATTTCATGTAAGTTGTAATAAGATATTAGTTGATAATAAGATATTAGTTCGTTCTACAAAATTAATCTTTATTTCTTAAATTTGCGGTTGATGATGAAAAAAGCCTTAATACTCTTACTCCTTTACTTTTCTGCGGCCATAGCGGGAAGGGCTCAGCAACAGCAGCCGCTCACCCCTGAGCAAAAAGAAAAACAACTCTACGAGGCCATCCAAAAGCAGGTGGACGACTATGCCGAAAATCTTAATTTGGAAGATTGGCAGATTTTTTATGCCGACTCCATCCTCACGCATAACCTTGTGGAACTTTCCAAAGAATATGAGGCCCAAAGCAAAAATAAAGTAAGCGACAGCTCCATATATATGCTCATTCAAGATACTTGGATGGAAAAAACCTATCAGGCTTTCAAGCAGATACTCAATGAGGAACAGTGGCAAAAATATCTGAAAACCGGCGCCGGAAGGGCGAAAAAAGACCGCGATAAACGTGCGGCGAAAGCAAAGAAATCATGACACAAGAAGATATAAGACAAGTCATAAATGCTGTTCAGGCTCTTGATGCAAAAACAGCAAAAGAAGTGGAGGAAGCCCGTGTGCGCTTTCTTGGTAAAAAAGGCATAATCACTATGCTTTTCGAGGAGTTCCGCAACATTCCTCCGGAAGATAAAAAGCTTTATGGCAAGGAGTTGAATATGCTGAAGCAGCAGGCCGTTGCCAAAATCAACGAGCTCAAAAGCATTGCCGAAACCAATTTTGCATGCGAGGTCTCTATCGAAGACCTCTCTCTTCCCGGATTTGAATATGAGCTCGGCTCAAGGCATCCGGTGAGCATTGTGCGGCAGGAAATTATAGACATCTTCCGAAAATTCGGCTATGATGTGGCTGAAGGCCCTGAAATTGATGACGATTATCATGTGTTCGGAGCCCTTAATTTCCCCCCGAACCACCCCGCCCGCGATATGCAGGATACTTTCTTCGTATCTACCGGCCATCCGAATCCCCTGCTGCTGCGAACACATACTTCCAGCATTCAAGTGCGCACTATGGAAAGTAGGAAACCGCCCATCCGCGTAATCTGCCCGGGCCGCGTTTTCCGTAATGAGGCCATCAGCGCCCGCGCCCACTGCATCTTCCATCAGGTGGAAGGGCTTTATATAGACAAAGGCGTCAGCTTTGCCGACCTCAAGCAGTCCATTCTCCTCTTCGCCCGCGAAATGTTCGGAGACGATACCAAGATACGTATGCGCCCGAGCTACTTCCCTTTCACAGAGCCGTCGTCCGAGGTGGATGTTTCGTGCAATATCTGTCACGGCAAAGGTTGCAATGTTTGCAAGGGCACCGGTTGGTTGGAGATTTTAGGCTGCGGTATGGTGGATCCCAATGTGCTCGAAGTCAATGATATAGATCCTAATGTGTATAGCGGTTTCGCTTTCGGAATGGGTATCGAGCGTATAGCTATGCTCAAATGGCAGGTGAATGACCTCCGCCATTATTTCGAGAACGACCTCCGCTTCCTTGAAGAATTCAACACCGCCGTCGAGGTGTAAAATCCAATTGCAATGAAAGGGCGAAAACCTGTTTTGCTTGCGCTTACACTGCTTGCGCTGTGCGCAGGGGGTTGCGGCGGAAGGGGCGCCGGTGATGCCGTGGAGCATGGCGGAGGCGCTGGTGAGCGTAGCAGAGTTGCCAGCGAGCGTGGCAGAGCTGACGCAGTGCGCGGCAGAGGCAGCAATGGCACCGGTGAGCGTGGCGGAAGGG